>JBDRBZ010000015.1:0-15200 GCA_043822175.1 Candidatus Omnitrophota bacterium | reverse complement strand
TAGCTCCTTCAGGAAGCCTGACAAAATATATGAATAGGCTATGAAGGTAGTCGTACATATAAGCTGGGCCGAAAAAAACAGCCCGCCCAATATCCAGCCGAAGCATATGGCGCTGTATATCGCAAAACTTAGAAAGTTGCTCCCTGATCTTACCACTAACCACACCCAGAACATTCTCATCAGTAAGCCCACGAAGAAATACCCCGCGACCGCGCCGGGCAGCCCCCCCCACAATATAAACCCTCCGAGCAGAGGCAGCGATACGGACGTGCCCCGGTCCGTTTCCTGAAGGATACCGAGCCGCCGCCCTACTTCATTTGCGTCAATTGAGATTTTCGGCTTACCCCTCCATATGAACCTTGGAATAAACCGGGATATAACGTCGTAAAATCCGCGATATATAACCGGTTTTATGCCTTTTTCCCTCAAATCTTCGCAGATAACGGTTATCATAAACACGTTATTATATCTTATGAAAGACCTCTCTATCCGCTCTCTGTTCGAATTCATCGATGTAATCTTGCAGGCCATAGAAACACGGTCCCATAACCCATACTCTGTCTTGTCTATAATCCTGTATATCTTGCAGGCCGGGATCACATAGCTGAACATAAGCATGATCAGTATGAAGAGGATGACAATGCCCCTTACCGGAAACGTCCTTTTCTCGCGTATGTATACGATGCAGATAAGCGCGATCGGGATCATTATAAGCCCGCTGAACCCGGAAGCGAGGCATTCCACGGCATAGGCCGCGAAAAACACGATCAGCCTAACGCGTGCCTTATGCCGTATATCCAGTTGCCAGACCTTGGCGTCATTTGTAAAAACAAATCTCGCGTCTATCATAAGGGCCGTCTGTATTAAAAGGATCGCGAAAACCTGTGTCATGGCGAAAAATACAGACGGAAATCTGATCCCGGGCAAAATATTGACAACCATGATCAGTATCCATAAAAAATACAGTTTCTGCGGAATTTGCGCGAGCTTTTTTTCAGTCATCATAAAATTCCTTAACGGCAGAAACTCTGCCAAAACCTTGCCCAGCGCGGATCCATAGCCCGCAATAAACGCGATCAAAGAGAATGATAAGGCCATCAAGGCTTTACTGACATGCTCCGGCTGCAGATTGGTGTCCGGAGGCATCAGAAAAACCGCCGGAAGATAAATCAGCATATGCCCCATAAAAAAGAGATACACCGCCTCGTATAAAACGGCCCCTTTGTGCATAAAGGCAAATAAAAAAACAAACAGGGCGACAACAATGACTGCGAGTCCCCAGCAGGTTATCCCGTCAAACAGTATCTTCCCCGTCATGAGAAATGCCATTACCAGCAAGACGGCGATAACCAGTCCAAACGCTTCCTTAGATTTTGACCCATCTTTAAATTCGGCCATGCGGCATCTCCTTATATATATTATCGCAAGTATCCGTCGGGCCACTCGGCATCCCTGATAACAGAGGGCAGCTGCTCCTTTGGAACGTACCGGACCTCCTTAAAAAGCCCGGGGTTAACCGGATGAAAATCCGCGCTTTCGGGGGTCCATGCCTTCCAGACATTGTTGTACCACGATCCGGCAAATTCGCTGTGATGTCCGCTGCACAGAATTTTTTTCGCCATCCTTTTGTCGTTCCCCACATATGAACCGTGATGAAAAACTGCCTTATCCATGGGCATGACCAGCTCGCCCCTCGTTTTCCTGGAAACCTCCATAAGGTAATCCGCGATTTTCCCGGAATTCCAGAATTTATTCCGCAGCAGCCTGAACCAGAAAGGATTCGCGACATCACGTATACAGTGAAGCAACGTGCCCGGACGCGCAAACACCACGGGACAGGTATGGTAATGGGGGCTGACGCGGTAATTCCAGGATTTAAAATACGTAAGGCCGTGCACCCTGAGGATCCTGGGCCGTTTCTTCTCCAGGCAATCAAGGATCGCCGGTATTGTCTCGGGGTCATAAATCTCATCCGAATCAATGATCCAGAAATAATCCGGTTTCTCATAGTATTCTTCCACGCGTTTCCTTGAGGAATTTGTCGGAACATATTCATAACCTATCCTGTACTCGTTCAAATACATCAGCCAGTTGCGGGCCACAGCCTGGTCCGGCAGGCGGGCGATATGGAGGGAGATCTTCCCCTCGCTGTCCGGTATGCTTAATATCCTTTCCACAGTGTCATCGCGCTCGATTCTGGCGCCTGACCAGCATCTGTCAAAATTGGTCTGCACGCAGATGCGGTCAACATAATTGTATATGGCTTTTATGCATGGTGTCATAAATTCAGCGTCGTTTAAAGCAACCATTATCGCCGTTATCTTCATAAACCTTTATCCTCTCCTGTTACGTGCCATACGGGCCTGCTTTTTAGAAAACGGTTGTTACCGGTGATCATCCACATAAGAAACGATACCGCCGGATTGGCGAATGTCCTCAATTCCGCGTATAAAGACCTGGCCGTGCCGATATTGCCGGCCAGGACGTTTCTCACGATCACGTGCGCCCACCTCACGCAGTCCTGCCTGTGCCTGTATCTGCGCGCGCTGCCTGCGATATCTTCCGGAAGGCGCTTGCCCAATTCCAGCCTCACACCCCTGTCCTCCGTAAGAAAATAGTAGTCCGAAGCCCCCGCCCGGCTAAGCTGCCTATCATGTATCCTGAGTTTAATCAAGGGTCTTTTTATGAATCCTATGGAATAGTCGCGTGATATCCGCGCCCACATCTCGAAATCGCCCGCCTGCTTTAGATCGGCCCTGAACGTCCATCCCGCCCTTAAAAGCGCTTCCCTTTTCAGCAATACCGTCGATATGTTTGCCGTAACAGACCCGTAGTAAAACATGATCTGCGCGGCCAGGTCAGGCCGTATTATTTCGGGCGTGTTATCCTTCGTCTTTACCATAACGGCCTTGCCTGATCCGTCGATCGTGTCGCTCATGCAGTACGAAAACCCTATTTCGGGATGCCGCTCATGGAACAAGGTTTCCTCCTTAAGACAGTAAGGGTACATGATGTCATCGTTTGACCAAAGCCTTATGTAACCCCCCTTGGATTCGTCAAGCAGCCTGTTCAGCGTGCCGAAAAGCCCCATATTCTCCTTGTTTAAAAGCAGCCGTATTCTTTTGTCGTTTTTTGACTTCACTATCTCTACGGTGCCGTCCGAAGAGCCGTCATCGCATATCAACAACTCATAATCCCCGAATTCCTGGGCCAGGACAGAGTCTATTGAGGCGCTTATGTATTTCTCGCCGTTCGCAACCGGCAAAATAATCGATACCCTAGGCATAACCGGACCGCCTTTCTCTGATCGAGCGCATTGCCTGAATAATGCCGTCCGCGGCTTTTTCCGGGGAATATTCACGCGCCCGCGCCTCTGCCATATTACCCATTGTTCCCGCGGCCGCAGGGTCCGAGGAAAGGGCCCCGAGTATCCGCGAAAGCCCCTTAACGTCTCCGCAGGGGAACACATGGCCCGTTTCGCCGGGCGTCACCAGGTCAGGGCCGCACCCGACTTTATCGCTGACTACGGCGGGCAGGCCCGATATCATGGCCTCGTTCACGGCCAGGGCCCAGGTTTCCCCTTTCCCGGAGGGCATTACAATGACATCGGAAACCGCATACGCCTCCGGCATCCGATTCTGATCGAGAAAACCCGTAAAGATAATTTTACCGCTTATTTTACGGGCTGCTTTTTCGCATTCCGCCCTGAGCCGGCCTTCTCCGACGATAAGACCGCGCGCGCGATCTGCCCCGCAAAGGCCCATGGCTTTTATAAAATCCAGGGGCCTTTTTTTGGGGATTAATTTTCCGGCAAACAAAAAGACTGTCGCGGATTCAGGTATGCCCCATTTTCGCCGTAATCCGGCCCGTTGCGGCATAAGCGCTTTATGTTTTGACTCAAAAAAATCATTGTCAACGGCATGAGGGGAAAAAAACATTTTTTTCTCATCGGCGCCGTAATAGCGGTAATATTCGCGGGCTCGTTTCCCCACCACAAGAAAGGCGTCAAACCCCGCCATGAGCCGCCTGTAAAACGGATATTTAACCCATTTTTTCAGGAATAGCTTATCGGCCGGAAGGTAAGAATCCCCTCTCACGAGCAGGGGGGTCCCGGAAGCCCTGCACGCCCTCATTGCCTGCCAGTAACTTTTCACCTGCCACCCATGCACAATAAATCCGTCATAACTTTCCGCATGTATGATATCCGTAATTTCCGGGGTATCGCATCCGCTAAAGCGTTCGGCATCCTTTATTCGCGCGATATTACCGAGAATTTTGTACCTGTACCCGTCAAGTAACGGACGGCCCCAGCATATGCGGGTCCCGAACCCCCTGTCAGGCTGCCCCTCATCCGCATATCCGAGGCAGTAAAAAACCGTCAGATCAACGTCGGGCCTTCCGGCGAGCGTCCCGTATAACGGCGCGTAATACTGTATTGGATGCGTCGCGATTATTCCTATTCTGTACATATTGGTCTATCTTATGCCTTATATGGACGCTTTGTCAAATCCGTATTTCCTGCTTTGCCGTCACATTGTCAAAAATAGTCGCGAGCTTTTTGGCCATGTTTTCGGCTGAATATTCCCGAAACGCCTCCCAATCAACGGATTTGCCCGTCCCTCCGTTAAGAACGATTTTTCTCAGCGCCCGCGCTATGTCGCCTGTCTTCTTATCAGCGTCGTCGGCCTCGTCAAAACTCACGACAATACCGGCTTTGGTTTTGTCCATGATCTCAACGGCTGTGCTTTTTTTGTGCAGCAATGCTACGATGGGCCGTTCTGACAGAATCGCCTGAAAAATTTTGGACGGTGTGTAATGGGCCTCGGACGACCCCATGATAAGCACGGCGTGCGCGCCGCGCAGATGGTTTAGGACATCCAGGTAACTTACGCGCGCCGGGTGTTCAATAACACGATCCGCCAATCCATGGCGCGCGGCAACTGGCCTGACCGAATACCCGGCCGGATCGTTAGGGTTTTTCCCGGTGCCTATAAAATACAGCTTCACCCTGTCCCCGACGGAAGGGGTCTCTTTCCCCAGCAACACGACCGCCTTAAATAATGCCTCCAGCGTGGAATATGCCCTGGGGAGCATTGCCCCCGCGTACACTATGTTGAAATCCCCTTCATGTCCGCTGAACAGGAAGGGTTTTCTCGGAGAGCCTGACAGATAATCAAAATCGGCTTTTTCCCCGCCGTAGGGGATTGCCATGGCCCGCACCGGATCAAGCCAGGCATACCTCCCGAACACCCCTTCATAATACCCCGGTGCCACAGCCGTAATAAAACCGACATTCTTAAGCGCGATGGGCTCGAGTAAGCCGCTCAACTTGTAAGAGAACCACGCCTTGCTGAAAATTTTCTCTGTCCCGGGCCAGCTATGCACCCAGGGGTCGATATAATCGATGACATACGGTATGCCGAACTTCCTGTAAATCAACGGGCCCAACAAAGAGGAATAATTAGGCGGCATGAGAATGTAAAGAAGATCCATCCCTTTCTGCCCGGCAAATTCGCATAACCGCCGATAATGCCACAGGAACGCCCTGATGCTGATATCGCCGACCACTTTAATGGGCCTTACCGGAAAAGCCGGGGTCCGCACAACCTCAAGGCCCGCGGGAATCAGCTTCTCCAGATCGTAATCGGGCTTTTCCTCATAATATTCCGGTTTTACCGATAAAATCTTCGCTCTCCACCCGAACTTGCCGAGATGCGCCGCAAACAGCCTGGCCCTGTGCCCGCTTGTCAGGTTGCTCGGCGGAAAATATGGCGAAACAATGACTACCTTTTTCATGTGCCCGCGTCCAGAACTTTTATAACGCTCCCGATCAATTTCTCTTTTTCTGTTTCCCAATTCCATTTTTCGTATGCCGCTTTTAAGGCGGTCTCTTTACAGTTCCTGAGGAGCTGCGGATCCGAGGCAAGCTTATTAATATTTCGAGCCAGCGCCCTGTAATCCCCGGGCTTATATAAAAATCCCGCTTCGGGGTAATCCTTAAGCGCGTATCGCTGGCCCGGCAGGTCTGTCGCGGCTACCGCTATGCCGGCAAGGTAATACAGCCCTATTTTATTGGATACGCATAACTCCTTGCTAAGGCTCACCGGCTGCTCCAGGGCCAATCCTATATCATGTTCTGCGGCGCGCGACAGTAATGCGTCCGGAGGAACCGGTGCGTGCATGTAAAGCCGCCCGCCGCACCTGTTCTGCTCTGCCATCGCTGTTATCTTTTGTCTGTACTCCCCGGACAGTATCCCCCTTAAATGAATCTCCACGTCGTCCCTCAGCAGTAAACCGGCTTTTACTATATCCTCTATCCCCCGTCCCTCACCTATCGTTTGAGAATACCAATACAGCGATACCCCTGCCCCCTTCCGGTCTTTGACCATCCCGTCCATCTTCTGCCTGTCGGACAGGGAAAACACGTTATGTACGGTAACAGGGTCAATTCGGCTATAGCGCCGTTTAATTTCGGCGGTGAACAGCTCTGACGCCGTACTTACGTAAGAACAGTCCGGCAGGTACCGTTTTTCTATTAAACCTATTACTCGCTGTCTTTTGCGCGGCAGCAGCTCATCGGCATATAAATCTTCCGCATCATACCCCAGCCTGGCCTTCCACCTCCGGGCGGCGCGCCACGCCGCGGCCAGGCCTACGGGATAATGGCCGATATACATGTCGGCGGGCTCAGATGAGGCGAGCGCGGCAAGCTCATGATACACCCTGCCTTCGCTCATCTCGGCCAGCCTGCCGAAACACAGGCCGGGATAAGGCAGGCGCTTACAGATATTGTGTCGTATGCCGGAAATGACAAATGTCTTTCTTTCCTCTTTCCTTGACGGCGACCATTTGACCGTGTTATACCTCCAGGGCTTCTGCCTTACAAGCGCCGCATCCATCTCGACGAGATGTTCCAGGTTGCCCGAGGAGAACACCACCCGCACATCATGGCCGGCCTCCCACAGGGCGTCTGCCTCCTTAACAACCCTGGGGCTTCCGTATATGTAGGCAGGCGTAATTATGCATATCTTGCTCATGTTTGCTTTTGCCTGTTTTCAGGTTTCCCGGCAACGGAAAAATATAAACGTTCAAACCCGTCCACGATAGCGCGGTCCGAAAAACGCTCCTCTGCCGATTGCCTGCATTTTCCCCTGTCAATGCCGCCGATATTTTTCACGGCGCTGACCATATCCGCAAAAGTATCGCAGACGTAGCCCGTCACCCCGTTATTCACTATTTCTTCGACAGCCCCTCTGTTAAAACCGATAACCGGCGTGCCGCACATGAGGGCCTCGGCCATTACTATGCCGAACGGTTCCCCTTCTTCCACGGGAAACAATAGCGCGGCTGCCTCGCCGAGCAGCTTGTTTTTCCCCGCGTCATCGACCGGGCCGATGTACTTTATCCTGTCGCCGTCACATTGAGGCAATATTGTTTTCTTAAAATAATCAAGCCCTTCCCGGCTCATCGCATGATTACCGGCGATAATAAGCGGCCGTCCCGCGGCGCGGGCCACTTCTATGGCAACATGTACCCCTTTAAAACGCTCTACCCTGCCCAGATAGACTATGGGCGCGTCTTTCGCGACATGCGGGACAAAAGAATATATGCTCATGGGGACACCGTTGGGGATCACTGCCCACCTGCCCCCGACCGGACCTGCCGTATTCATGCCATATCTGCTGCAGCTTGTAAACGTGATGGAACGCCCGGCAAGCAGCCGCCCCAGCCTGATACTTCCGGACGCTATTCGCCTCTGGTAACTCTGTATTTTGGGGATGCCGGAGCTCATGATAAAGAGGAGGTAGGCCAACCGGCTGAAACTGTGTACCACATCTATCGGTTGTCCTGTGCGCGTAAAACGGGCTACCGCAAGCGCGTTTGCCAGCGTATCCTTCAGGGACCGGCTGCTCTTGCCCGGGTATGTCATCAACCCGGCAGGCGTTTTTGAATCCGGGTGCGCGAAAAGAAAGACCTCATGCCCCTTTTCCGACAGGCCGTTTATAAGCATGTCAACTATGCGCTCGATCCCGCCGTAATATTTCGGGGGCACAGGGATCTCGGGATCGACCGTAATCACTATTCTTAGTTTCCTGCCCAATATCTTATCGTTCCTTTCTTAACTCATGCAGTTTCGCCACGAGCCTATCCCCGTAACCGTCCCACGTGTATTCGCGTGACCTCTGCGCCGCGTGCCGGCTCATCTCGCTTAATTTTTGCGGGTTATGGTAAAGGTATTCTATCTTTTCTTTTATCGCGCCGCTGTCCCTTATCGGCAGTATAAAACCGTCAATGCCGTCCCTTATTATATCGGCTACGCCCGCGTTCGTCGTGCATATGACCGGCAGGCCGCACGCCATCGCCTCAATGGCGCTCAGGCCGAAGGCGTCATCCAGCGACGGAAATACAAGCAATGACGCGTTTGAGTACTGAGCCCTCATTTCACTGTGCGGCACGCGGGTTATATGGGTGAACAGGTGTTTATACCTGTCAAATACCCTTCTGAACGAATTTTCAACGCTGCCTATGACCACGGCCTCGGCATTTTTGAGGCGCGTTTGTTCCAGCGCGCGGAACAGGTACACGACCCCTTTTAGCACATTTACGTTGCCCACGTATAATATTCTGAATTTATCGTCTTTTTTTTCGAGCCTGGAAAAATCTTTCAGGTTCACGGCGTACGGGATCACAAATGTCTTTTTCCCGTCTATCCCGTACTCTGCCAGCGATTGCGCCACATGTCCGGACGGGCACAGTATGTAATCGGCGGATTCGCATTCCTTTCTGTCGACGTCGAGTATACGTTTGTTTATATCGCTCCTATAGGGTAAGTCCAAACGCGCGTGTTCATCCCTCAGCAGGTTTTCCTGGTATTCATTGAATGAACTGCTTTTTTCGAGAATAGTCGTGCCGCCGTTTCGTTTGACAGCCCTCATCGTATGATAACACGACCATGCCCAGGTAATGGACACATCCGGTTTCCCGGCCACGAGCGCGGCCCATCTGTCATAGAGTCTTGAGGTGATAAAATATATCCACGGTCTGAAAAACGTGAGCCATCCGGCCGCGGCCGCGAATCTTGAAAGCATGCAGGGCGGGATCCAGACAAACTTCCGCGGATCGAGTTTTTCACGGTTGGCGTAAATAAAAAACGGAAATGAGCTGATAACCTTGTAAAGATACCCCCTCTTCTGGAGTTGGTATGCCACATGATCCGAAGCGATCCTTATTCCGCAGCTTACCAGTACTTTGAGCGCTTTCCGCCCCGCATCCGCCGGCCCGATAATGTGATCATATATCCCGCACATATCTTTCGCGACGTCCGCGACGGTCCTGACCCGTGGGATGTTGCGGCTCAATGACATCGCAAAGCTCCTGTCGGATGCCAGTTTTTCAAGACATGCTGCCCATGCGTTTATATCCCCGGGTTTTACCAGCAAACCGTTTTCCCCTTCAATAACGAGCTCCCTGATGCCCCCCAGATCGCTTCCGGCTACAGGAACGTCCGCGGCAAATGCCTCTAAAACAACAAGGGGGCCTGATTCGAACCATAATGACGGTACGGCCAGAATGTCCATGTCAGGGAAAACGCGGTTACCGTCATTTTGTTCGGGGTATGGGGAAAAACTGATTCTTTTATCACCGGCAGCGGCTTTTGACAGCCTTTTGAGATACTTTTTATCCTCATCGGAACGCGCTGTCCCGTATATTACAAGCTCGAGAGGGACATGCGGCAGCCGCCTTACTGCTTTAATCAGTATATGTGTCCCTTTTATAGGGTCAAAACGCCCCATACATCCGACTTTCAGCCTGTCGCAGTCATCCCGTATACCGGACTGTTTTTTCACGGCATCCTCCGGCAGCCCGTGTCTTGATAAAACCATTTTATCGCCCGGCATGCCGTTTTTCAGCATTACATCCTGCAGCCATCCGGACACCAGAACCATACGGTCGGATGATTCCATAAGGCGTTTGATCATATCGCAGCGCCGCCGTATGTAGCGCTTTATTGAAAAATAGTTTAATGCCCCTATCCGGCCTTTTTTAACGGCCAGACATAACGCGCATCTGGCGGGTATCATTTCCCCGTCGCAGGGTATCTTACCGAAACGCATCAAAGTGCCGCGCGCGCAGGTGAACCCCGGCACGTGAACCGTTATCACAAGCGGAATCCCGCTTTCCTTGACATGCCTTGCGTGAAAAAAACCGCACCCGAGGGTAAGAGAATGCATGTGGACAAGATCGGGTTTAAGCTCCTGCAGCATTCTTGCGAATACGTTGAAGTATCTGGGGGGTTTAGCAGATCTGGCTTCCGCAAAAACAGGGCTCGGCGGACAGGGATACCGGTATACTTGAATGCCGCCGTATTTATATGAGCTTTCGTTCCCGTTTTCCGAGGGCGCGAGAATCGCTACATCAAAAGACCGGGCTTTTAATTCCCTGGCGAGCCAATAAACATACGCCTCGGTCCCCCCGGCTGAGCCGGGATAGAACCATCCCAGCATAAAAACTATTTTTTTATTGGCCATTTAGGTTTTTCTAACCAATTTCTCCAGACGCTTCCGGCATTTTCTGTATATCAAGGCGATTCTTTCCGCGTTCCGGTATCCGAAAATTTTTGCCGTAACCCTGAAATGAGCCGGTTGGTCAGGCAGATAATCCGGGACCAAATTTTGCGCGCGCCCAAACGCCTCTTCAAAGGCTTCCCTGTCCTTCTCAAAACTTGACCGCATCACATAACTATAAGCCTTGATGAGCGCCTGCCTTCTTTCAGCCGTAATGCCGTTGTGCCCTCGCCACCATGCCTCGACATCCTTGGCGTTCCTGAAACAATCCCTGATAAACCCCCTGGGGTCGCGCGCGGATACAGAACCGCCCTGCCCGGCCCTGTAAGATGCCATTACGCCCGGGCAGTAAGCAAAACGGGCCCCGTATAACGCGCAATCAAGCACAAACCTGGCGTCCTGTATGATCGGGAATTCCTCTTTCCACCCGCCTATCCTGTCCACGATCTCTTTTCTGAAAAGATACGCGGCGGGGGGGCACCAGAAATCCGTAAACAGGTCGATTTCCGGTATCCGCATCTGCCGCCTGATTGTTTCTGAAGGCGCCCATCCTTTTTTGTCAGAATGTTTAAGCCGGAGCCAATCGCCGTATGCCACGTCTGCCGGGCTCTTTTCCAGCGCCTCTTTTTGTATTCTTATTTTATCCGGCGCCAGGATGTCATCCGCGTCAAGATACTGTATGAATGCGCCCCCGGCATGCCTCGTCCCCAGGTTGCGCGCCCTGCTGGGGCCCTGACATTCCGACCGTATAAGCTTTACTGACGGGAAATCTCTTGTTATGATCCCGGCCGATGAATCCGAAGAGCCGTCATCGACCACAATGACCTCGGACGACACGCCCTTCTGCCCTAAGGCGCTTTCCACGGCCTCGGCAAGATACTTTTCAGCGTTATGGCATGGAATAACAACAGTAACGTCCATACTTTGATATTATTATATCATGTGCGCGGTGCGCTGTTAAGAACTATATGGCGCATTCGGCTTTCTACGGATTTCGGAATATGCGCTTTTTGATGCCCATCGGCAGGATTATTCTGGATAAGAGTTTTATGCCTGAACGTGAAAAGAGGATCACCGGAGTGATAAGAAGCGCTTTGATCATTTTACGCGCGGCTATGCCGGACTGCCCTTCGAAATACGCGTTCAGCCCGTTATGACACATTGTGCTGGCCCGCAGGAAACGGTATCCCGTTATTACGCTTATCCTGTCGAATACCGGCAGTCCGCCGATGTAACGGCCGACCACGGCGCTGACTTCTTCCAGTGCCGCCTCGTTATGCTTCCATGACAGGGCCTCCGGGTGGTGCCTTAACTGCGACAGGGTCTCGGGTATATGATACAGCCTGTGTTTCTGAATAAGCCTTAACCACAGGTCAAGATCCATGGAATACTTAAGCCGCTCATCAAGGCCTCCCGCATCATTAAATACATCCCTGCTGAAAAAAACCGACGGCTGCGGCAGGTATCTGCTGTCATAAACACGGACTAGATCATGAAAACCGTAAGGCCCCGCTTTTATAAGATGCTCCCTCTTACCGGTCGCGTTGCCTATTATCTCCCCCATCCCCGTGAGGAAAGCGCATCCTTTATTAGCGGCCCAATGCTCGGCTACTTTGCGCAATGTGTCCGGGCAGTAGATATCATCCGAATTAAGCCATGCGCATATTGTCCCCGTAGCCCTGCGGAAACCTTTATTTATAGCATCGGATTGTCCCCTGTCCGGGGCCGTCTCCCAGAAAGAGAGGTGCTGTGAGTATTGTTTTATAACGTCAACGGATTCATCCGTTGACCCGCCGTCGATAATGATATATTCCAGGTTAGGATATCCCTGCAGCAGCACAGACCGTATCGTCGCCTCGAGAAACCGCCCATAGTTGCGGTTAGGGGTAACCACGGTTATGCGCGGCCAGGGCGTCCCGTCCGGCATCGCCGCGGGCAACTGCCCGGACGCCGCTATCCACGGCCATTCCTTCAGGCTGTCGGTTCTGTCATTCACGTCTTAGATTATATGTTATGGGAATCCCGAAATCAACATAAGAGTGGAGCTCTGATGTGGAGCTCCCCGGACTAAGTCCAAGGCCCCCGCCCGGCTTGACACTGACTTCCGCGCATGTTATAGTTTTAGCCGCAGCACAACAACCGCAGGAAGGAAGTGTTCCGGTATGCGCGCGCACATAGGCTATCTGACATTGTTGAGAATAGAAAAACTGGGGCGCCTGAACAGGTATATCTGGGAAACGCTTAAGGCACATATAGTCGGGGATGACGTCCTTGAAATAGGCAGCGGCATCGGCGTGTATACGGATTTCCTGCTCGGGCAGGACAGGCGGGTTACCTCCATAGATATCGAACCTCGCGCGATAAAGGCATTGAACAAGCGCTACGGCGAGAATAATCCGCGGTTCACCCCGATTCTGGCGGATGCCGCGGATAATACCCTGGCCGAAAAAATCGGGAAGACCTTTGATTCGATCATCTGCCTGAACGTGCTCGAGCACATAGAGGATGACAAAACCGCGCTCGCGAATATGTCGAAGCTCCTGCGCCGCGACGGGAAACTTGTTCTCCTCGTGCCCGCATATAAGTTCTTATACGGCACCCTTGATAAGAATCTGGCGCACTACCGTAGATACTCATTTCGCGAGATACGCGAAAAGCTTTCCGAAGCGGGGCTGCGCGTTGAAAAACATTTTCACATACACGTTGCCGGCATAATAGGATGGTTCATAAATTCGCGCGTCAGGAAGGCTCCCCTTTTAAGCAAACGCGACCTTAAACTCTATAACTCCCTGCTGCCGCTGTTCAGGGTTCTTGACCGGATCTTTTGCGGAAAAGTCGGCCAATCCATGATAATAGTCGCCTCAAAAAGCGCCCTCTCCTTAAAACCGTAACCGGCCTTTTTATTTCCGTATAACTGCGCCTATCGACACGTTCGACGGGAAAAACATCCCCCTGCCGTACGTGTTGAACAGCTTGTGGATCAGGCGGGATTTGAGGGTTTCGAACCTGCCTTCAGCGGGTCTCGGCAGAGCGTGCCTCCCTTTGTCGTCCGGGCACTCATACACGTTTTTGCGGCCGATATACTGGAAATGCTCCCTGATAAGGCGCAGGCCCCTGCGCCTCGTATATTCCTCGAAAAAATCAGGGTTGAATCTCTGGCAGTCTATGGGATATTTGTGTATGGGCCATACCGACGGGACGATTATCACGCATGTCCCTCCGGGCCGAAGCACCGCGAACACGTTATCCAGCACCTTTATCGGCTCGAATACATGCTCCAATATTGCCGCGGTTATGACCGACCCGAACTCACCGACGTTCGCGAAAACATCTTTAACGCGTTCGGGCGCGGCCTCAAAATCGGCCACATAATCCACATCCCTGCCCGGCACCATATCCGTCCCGATGTATTTTATGCCCCTCGATTGCACGAGAACTTTGGCATTGGGCCCGGAGTACGCCACTCCCATTTCGAGACACGGCGACTGCGCAAGCCCCCCGCCGATCACCTCTTCAATGTACCGATACTCCGCGTTTGTCATATCTTTGCAGACGTCCTATTTGGGGGCACCCTACTTTTCGGGCTGCCCTACCCGCTTTGATAAAGACCTGCTCCAAAAATTACGAACAATGTCCGGATACAATTATACTACTTTTTTGAACCATAGACACAGAAAAGATGCCTCCGCGGCAGGTTATAGCGTAACATTTCCCCTTCCGAACATAGATACTGTACGCTAACGGCACCGAATCCTGCGTCAGGCATTCTACAGATCAAGCGCCTCGCCATCCTGCACTACTTTTACATTCGGAAACACGTCTTTATATTTGTCCGCGCAAAATGTATGAATAGGAATCGTTGTTTTCGGATTCAGCGCAGCCGCAAAAGCTTGCAGGTTATCCGCCGTTGCATGACCGCTTGTATGGACATGCTCTATTTCTATATCTTTCCTGCCGCATTTAGCCTTAAACTCGTCGGTCAGGTATTTCTCATACGCTGAATAGATCAGTTTCGCGCCCTTTATATCGGATAGCTCTTTCAGTGTGCGGGAAAAAACGTTGTTATCCCTAACGAGCATGAGAATTTTCTCTTTCTTTTTATCTATTTCGATAAGTTCTATCTTGCGCCTATTGTATACATACAGAAGATCGCGATACCCTGCCTTGTTTAAACTATCCGCATGTGCTTTCCGGAATTTTATCCGCATATTATCACTGTCATATTGAGGGATGCCCTTAGATACCCTTCCCAGCTTGCTCAATATGAACGCGGCATAAAGATCTATTACAAATGTCCTCCCTGTTTTCAGGCAAGCCCTATAAGCGGAAACCAGCCTGTCTATGTTCTGAGAAGAACAGGAAAGAAAAACAATGTTTTTCGTTTCCCGCAAAACCTCTTTCATCCTTTGCTCAACACTGCTTTCATCGTTATACAGCTGTCCTTCCCGTCCAAGCATTGAGCCTTCCAACAGGAGGTAATCGATATCTTTGGGCGGATTTTTAAGCATATTTTCAAATACGATATTTTTTCTTCCATGGCTCCCGAGATCGCCTGAATAGTATACGCGTTTCGCGTCAGTTTCCGCAAGAAAAGCGAGCGCGTCAGGACCGGAATGATCCACAAGGTAGGGTATT
>JBDRBZ010000014.1:0-8498 GCA_043822175.1 Candidatus Omnitrophota bacterium | reverse complement strand
GAATCCGTTCGAGGCGACCAGATATCATTCTCTCATCATTAAAAACGAATCGCTCCCCGGGGATACGCTTAAAGTGACGGCCACGACCGGGCAGAAAGAGATAATGGGGGTGCGGCATAAGTCACATCCCACCTGGGGCCTTCAGTTCCATCCGGAATCCATCCTGACCGGAGAGGGGAAAAAGATGCTGAAAAATTTCCTCGAACTCGCGCGCAAGGGAGGCGCTAAATAATGATAAAAGAGATGATAAATAAGGCCGCGCAGGGCAGAGACCTCTCCCGGGAGGAAGCGCGCGGTGTTTTCGACGAGATAATGAGCGGCGGCGCGACAGACTCGCAGATAGCAGCTTTTATAACGGCGCTCAGGATAAAAGGCGAGACAGTCGATGAGATAACGGGCGCGGCGCGCGTGATGAGGGAAAAGGCCCTGAAAATCACTCCGGGTCCGTTTCCCGGGAAAGAGCCGCTGGTCGATACATGCGGCACCGGGGGCAGCGGGCAGGACACGTTTAACATATCAACCGCTTCCGCGTTTGTCGCGGCGGCCTGCGGCGTGAGGGTGGCCAAGCACGGCAACAGGTCGGCTTCCAGCCGGTGCGGGAGCGCGGATGTGCTGGAAAGACTCGGGGTCGGCATAAACATTAGCGCCGACCGCGTGAAGAAGTGTATTGAGGAAATAGGCATAGGATTTCTATTCGCGCCCCTTTACCATTCGGCCATGAAATACGCCATCGGGCCAAGAAAGGAAATAGGGATAAGGACTATTTTTAATGTGCTGGGACCGCTGTCCAATCCCGCGGGTGCCGGCCGCCAGGTTGTGGGCGTGTACGACGCCAGACTTGTGCCGATCGTGGCCAGGGTGCTGAGGAACCTGGGGTGCGAGAGGGCATTGGTGGTGCACGGCATGGATCCGCTCGACGAGATTTCAATATCTTCGGGGACCATTGTCGGGGAGCTCAATAAAGGCAGGGTGAGGACCAGGGTGCTGGCGCCTGCGGATTTCGGTTTTAAAAAGACTTCTGTCAGAAATATATCCGGAGGCGGTCCGGAAGAGAACGCCGGGCATATACTGGATGTGCTGAACGGGAAAAAAGGCCCCAGGCGCGATGTGGTGATAATGAACGCGGCCGCGGCCCTTGTGGTATCCTGTAAAGCCGGCAACCTCCGTTCGGGCGTCAGAATAGCCGCGGAATCGATAGATACCGGAAAGGCAAAGGAAAAACTTGATTGCTTAAAACAAATGACAGGGGGATCATGATACTCTCGAAGATAATACAGGATAAAAAAAAGCAGATCGAGGAAGCGAAAAAACTTGTATCGCCCGGTGAGCTCATCGAGAAGGTCTCCAAGCTGTACATGAAGAGCTCGTTCAAAAAAAATGTTTCCAGGGGCCATACGATCAATCTGATCGGAGAGATCAAAAAGGCATCCCCGTCCAGGGGTATAATCCGGGGGGATTTTAACCCCGTTAAAATCGCCCTTACATATCAGGCCCACGGCGCCAGCGCGATTTCCGTGGTGACGGACGAAAGATTTTTTGACGGCAGGCTTAAATACCTGAAGGATGTCAAGGAGGCCGTTACCGTACCGGTATTGAGGAAGGACTTTATGATAGACGAGTACCAGATATACGAGTCCGCGCTGTGGGGGGCCGACGCGGTCCTGCTTATAGCCGATATCCTTACGGCAGAGGAACTGAAAAGATACACGGATCTGGCCAAGGACCTCGGCATGGACGCCCTCTGCGAGGTGCATAATGAAGAGGACGTGCAGAAGGCGATAGACGCGGGCGCGCCCATAATAGGCGTAAATAACCGCGATCTTCACACATTTAAAGTCGATGTTACAACTACCCAGAGGCTTATCAGGCTGATTCCCGATTCCAAGGTGAAGATATCGGAAAGCGGGATAAAGACTTATGAGGATGTGATGTTTTTGAAAAGCATAGGGGTTAACGCCGTGCTTATCGGTGAGGCGTTTATGGAAGCGGACGACATAGCCGCCAAAATGAGGGAGATAATGCGGGCATAGGTTCTGATCCGCTGCGGCCGGGGGCGTTTAATGGCGAAGGTCAAGATATGCGGGCTTACTAACGCGGACGATGCCGTAAAGGCAGAGGATGAGGGCGCTGATTTTTTAGGATTTATTTTTTTCTCAAAAAGTCCGCGCGCCGTGAGCCCGAAAAAGGTATCGTCAATAGTCAGGGCACTGGGCGGCAGGGCCTTAAAAGTCGGGCTCTTCCTTGATCAGGACCTGACATATGTGCTTGAGCGGGCGCGTGAATGCGGTTTGGACATGGTGCAGCTGCACGGAGGCGAGAGCCCTGACTATGTCCGTGAGGTAAAGAATGAATTTAAGGTGATAAAGACGTTCAGGATAGGCAGTTCCTCTGACGCGGAAAAGACTAAGGGTTACGGTGTCGCGGATTATTTTCTGTTCGATACGCTTAAGCCCGGCGTGCCCGGGGGCACGGGCGAGGTCTTTGACTGGGGCCTTATAGAGGGGGTAAAATTCGACAGGCCTGTTTTTCTGGCCGGCGGGCTCAAGCCTTCCAATGTCAGGCAGGCGATAGAGAGGGTGAAGCCGTATGCCGTTGATGTGGCAAGCGGAGTCGAGGCCGCTCCGGGTAAAAAAGATCACAGGCTTATAAAGGAGTTTATTTATGCAGCCAAATAGACGCGGATATTTCGGTGATTTCGGAGGCAAATATGTCCCGGAGACGCTCATGAGCGCTTTGAGCGAGCTGGAAGCGGAATTGAGAAGGTCTCTTAGGGACAGAAAGTTCCATCGGGACTTCAGGTACTACCTTAAGAATTATGCCGGACGGCCGACTCCGCTTTATTTCGCGGAGAGGCTCACAAAGGCCTGCGGCGGCGCTAAAATTTATCTTAAAAGGGAGGATCTGGCGCACACGGGCGCGCACAAAATAAATAACACACTTGGGCAGGCGCTGCTGGCGAGAAACATGGGTAAGAAAAGGGTGATCGCCGAGACGGGCGCCGGCCAGCATGGCGTTGCCACCGCAACGGTTTCGGCGCTTTTCGGGTTTGACTGCGACATCTATATGGGCACGGAAGATATACGGAGACAGGCGCTCAATGTGTACCGGATGAAACTCCTGGGAGCGAGGGTGATTGCCGTCGACAGCGGTTCGAAGACACTGAAAGACGCCACAAACGAGGCAATACGGGATTGGGTCACAAACGTCAAGACGACCCACTACATACTGGGATCGTGTGTGGGGCCCCATCCTTATCCTGTCATGGTGAGGGAATTCCAGTCGGTGATCGGCAGGGAGACGCGGTCAGAAATTCTCAAACAGGAGAAAAGACTGCCTGATTATCTTGTGGCGTGCGTCGGAGGCGGCAGCAACTCGATAGGCATGTTCTATCCGTTCTACAAGTATAAAAAGGTGCGGTTTATCGGGGTCGAGGCAGGGGGAGAGGGCATTTCGGGCGAACGGCACGCGGCGTCTCTGTGTAAGGGATCGGTAGGAGTGCTGCACGGGTCAAAGTCTTTCCTTCTTCAGACAAAAGACGGGCAGATAAAGAACGCGCATTCTGTGTCAGCCGGCCTTGATTACCCCGGTGTGGGGCCGGAACATTCGTTTTATAAGCGTACGGGCCGGGCGCAGTATGCGGCCGTTACGGATAAACAGGCGCTTTCAGGATTCAAGACGCTCTGCGAAATGGAAGGAATCATCCCGGCGCTCGAATCGGCGCACGCGGTTTTCCATGCCCTGGGCCTGGCGTCAGGGCTCGGCAAAAAGAAAATAGTCTGCGTCTGTCTCTCGGGGCGCGGGGATAAGGACCTTAACATCGTGCAAGAATACATTTAACGGGTGATTACATGAACAGAATTGAAAAAAAATTCCGCGATCTTAAACGAAACAGACAAAAGGCGCTGATCGTGTACATTACGGCAGGCGACCCGGACATGGCGACGACAAGGAGGCTTATAAAGGCGCTGGGGAAAAGCGGCGCGGATATTATCGAGCTCGGTATCCCGTTTTCCGACCCACTGGCGGACGGGCCGACAATTCAGGCCGCTTCTCAAAGGGCGCTTAAGAAGGGCGCCTCCATGAGAGACATTATGAGAATGGTTAAGCTGGTCAGAAGGGAGTCGGATATACCGATAGTTTTCATGTCATATTTTAATCCGGTGCTTCAATACGGTCTGCAGGCTTTCATTAATGACGCTCAGGAAGCCGGGGTGGACGGCCTTATCATACCCGATTTGCCTCAGGAAGAGTCCGGGGCGATCATAGGCCTGTCGTCCGGGCACGGGTTTTCGGTTATATTGCTCGCGGCGCCTACATCCACGGATAAACGGCTTAAAGCCATAGGAGCTAAATCGAAAGGCTTCATTTACTATGTATCGCTTACCGGAGTAACGGGCGCCAGGGCCAGGCTCCCCAAAAATATTATCGCGAATGTCAGGAAGCTTAAAAAAATGACCCGCCGGCCTGTATGTGTGGGCTTCGGGGTCTCAACGCGCAGGCAGGCTAAAATGATCGCGTCAATAGCCGATGGTGTGATTATAGGCAGCGCCGTGATTAAGGTTATTGAGGCTAACGCGGGTAAAAAAGACATGGTCGAAAAGGCCGCTAAATTTGTCGCGGATATAGCGAAAGGCGTAAAATCATGAAAACCGGCGCGTATGCGGTAATCCTGGCCGGGGGCAAGGGAACGAGGCTTTGGCCGCTTTCCGGGGAAGGCGCTTCGAAGGCGTTCGTGAAAATAGGCGGCAACCGTTCGCTGATAGAGGAGACGCTAAGCAATATCCGCGGGGTTGTAAATCCGGGTAAAACCCTGTTCGTGGTAGACCGTAAACAGGCCCGGTCGTTCCGTCGGCTGCTGCGTGCCGTGCCCGGGCAGAATGTGCTGGAGGAACCGTGCGGCAGAAGTACGGCCAGCGCCGTGGGGCTGGCTGCGATAAACAGGCGGCCGGAAGATATCCTTATCGTATTGCCGTGTGACGCTTATGTCGGCGATACAGTGAAATTCAGGAAAGCGCTTCTTCGCGCCGTGGGATTCGTGAAAAGAAACAGCGGGGCAATAGTCTGTGTCGGTATTAAACCGGCCTTTGCGGCAAGCGGCTATGGATATATCGGTATGGGCAAAAGCGCCGGGCCGGGAGTTTACCGCGTCGGGAGATTTGTCGAAAAACCTTGTGTCAGGGCCGCGGCCGTGCTCCTTAAGAAAAAGACATTCCTCTGGAACGCCGGCATCTTTGTGTTTACCGCGGGAAACATGCTGGCTGCCATGCGGAGGCATTCTCCGGTGCTTTACCGCCAGCTTATGACTATAAAGAAAAACAGAGGGAGCATTAAGTCTGTTTATAACCGCATGCGCAATATCTCACTGGATTACCAGGTGATGGAGAAGGTGCGGAACGTGTTTTGCGTAAAGGGTGATTTCGCGTGGAAAGATCTGGGTAACTGGACCAGCGTGGCAGTCCTGCTTGAAAAAAAAGAAAGCAATTTTATACACGGGAAGGCCGCGCTTAAGAATACTTACAATTCTGTTGTGTACAACTCACAGGACAAGCCTGTGGGCGTGGTCGGCGCCAGGAATATGGTTGTGGTAAACACGCCCGATGGGGTGCTTGTCTGCGCGGCCGATGAAGCTGAAAGGGTAAAGGAGCTGAATCTGATATGAAGATCTTGTGCCTGGATGTGGGTGATAAAAGGGTGGGTGTGGCCTTGAGCGATCCTCTGGGAATTACCGCCCAGGGTGTGGGCAGTATACCGGCAGGGGATGATGACCGGTTGTTTAAACGCATCAAGGAAATAGCGGATGGGAACAATGTGAACGAGATTGTCGTGGGGCTGCCCCTAAACATGGACGGAAGCGTCGGCCCCAGGGCCAGGAAGTCAATCGCTTTTTCCGATGAGCTGCGCGGCAGGCTGGGTATAGCGGTGAAGTTATGGGACGAGCGGCTGACCACGATGCAGGCGGAAAGGGTGCTTTTGGTTGCGGACATGTCCAGGAAAAGCCGCAGGAGAAATCTTGATAAAATGGCCGCCCAGCTTATTCTCCAGGGATATCTGGACACCCAAAAAAGTTCGTCGGCTTGAGGACACGAAAGAGACAGTCTTGAAAAAAAATTTACATACATTGAAAACACTTCCTAACGGCCTCAAACTCGTGGCCTCCCGCATGCCTTACATGGAGAGCGTGTCTATCGGCGTCTGGGTCGCGTTGGGAGGCAGATATGAGGAAAAGAGGAGCTGCGGAATAAGCCACTTTATAGAACATATGCTTTTTAAGGGCACGCTGTCCAGGGACGCCCGTCAGCTGAAACAGGCGATAGAGGGCGTGGGCGGGCATATCAACGCGTTTACCTCGGAGGAAAATACGTGTTATCTTGTCAAGGTGCCGTCGAGGCACATGGCCCTTGCCATGGACATTTTAAGCGACATGGTGAAAAATCCGAAAATGGACGCTGTTGAGATAGAAAGAGAGAGGAACGTCATTCTGGAAGAAATAAAGATGTACAAGGACCAGCCGGCAAGTTACGTGCATGAGCTTTTAGCCCAGACAATGTGGCCCGATCATCCGCTGGGCAGGCCGCTTACGGGAGAAGAGGAGACCGTGATGGGGCTTGACAGGACCGCGCTGGCCGGTGTGAGGCAGAGGTATTATCAGCCGTCCGGGATGTCTGTGGTGGCGGCCGGCTGTCTGGAGGAGGATGGATTTTTTAAACTATGCGACAAAAATCTGGGAGAATGCGCCGGCGCGGAGATATTACCGTTTGCGGGATTCAGATCCGGGCAGAAGGAGCCGGCCGTAAAACTGTATTACAAAGATACCGAACAGATAAACCTGGCCATGGGTTTTCATGTGTTCGGCAGGAAGGACAAGAGAAGGCATGCCCTTGGCCTGCTTAACATCATCCTGGGAGGCAACATGTCATCGCGTCTTTTCGAGGAGCTGAGGGAAAAGAGGGGGTTGTGTTATGACGTGGCGTCAAGCGTGAAGCTGTACGATGAGACGGGCGCGTTTTTCCTGCATGCGGGCGTGGATAACGGGAAAGTCGAGGAGACGCTTGCCGCCGTGATGAATGAGCTTTCCATGATATCGGCTCACGGAATAAGCCCGGATGAACTCGCGAGGGCCAAGGAGTTTGCAGGGGGCCAGTTCAGCATGGCGCTCGAGGATACCGGCACCCGCATGTTGTGGCTCGGCGAGAAAATAACGAACGAGGCGAAAATACCCGAAGTGAATTCGGTGTTGAGGGACATAGGCGCCGTTAAAGAGGATGACGTGGGAGCCCTGGCGCGTTATGTCTTCCGGACAAGCGCGCTTAACGTGGCCCTGATAGGGGGTAAACAATACCTTAAGGAGGGCCGCATACGAAAGGTGGTTGGTAAGGCATGAAAGGGTCATTTAAAATAGCCGAAGTCGCGGGTATCTCTATAAACGTGCACTTCACGTTTCTTCTGCTGGTGCTCTTGTTCGGGAAATGGTTTTTCTTTGTGCTCGCGGTGTTTTTCTTTGTCACCATGCATGAACTGGCGCACAGCCTCGTGGCTAAAAAATTCGGCATAAAAGTGAGGGAGATAACGCTTTTGCCGATCGGGGGCGTGGCTTCCATGGCCCGCATGCCGGAAAAACCATATCAAGAATTCCTTATATCGATAGCCGGCCCGGCCAGCAATCTGGCCGTGGTAGTTATTTTCTTTTTTCCTATGCAATGGATATTCGGGAGCGAATTTTTCTTTCTGTCGTTAAAGGCAATGTACGGCGGGTATATGCCCGTGTACAGTCACGCGTTTATCATCTGCCAGATTTACTGGATCAATCTGGTGCTTGCGGTTTTCAACATGCTGCCGGCGTTTCCTATGGACGGCGGCCGCATATTGAGGGCGCTGCTCGCGGGGAAGCTGGGCATGCAGCGAGCTACCAAGATTGCCGTTAATTTCGGTCAGGTATTCGCGCTTCTTTTCGGGTATCTGGGGCTTGTACAGGGCAGGATACTTCTCATAATAATCGCGGTATTTATCTACCTTGCGGCTTCCAGTGAAGAATTGCAGGTGGATCTCAGGGCAACACTGAGGAAATTCCGGGTAAAGGACATCCTTTCCGGCCAGTTCGTGACGCTTAACGCGGACGCGACATTCTCAAAAGTGCTGGAACTCATGTTTCATACGCGGCAGGAAGATTTCCCTGTCATGGATGCGGCCAGCGGCCGCATGGCCGGGTTTATTACCAGGCAGGATATCATTAGCGGCATACATACTTTGGGTCTGACGGGCGGTATCGCCTCTGTCATGCGAACCGATGTGCCCGGCATATATGAGGGTATGCGGCTGGACGAGGCCCAGGCAATCATGCAGTCAGGTGAGTTCAGGGCCCTGCCGGTTATGAGGGACGGACATCTTGCGGGCATAATTTCGATAGATGACATTAACCGCGTTTACGGAATGATGTCGGTCAGAAGGTAAGGAGAATCTTAAACACAGCGGAGGATATGCATATGGCAAAAAAAGTGTTT
>JBDRBZ010000013.1:0-5637 GCA_043822175.1 Candidatus Omnitrophota bacterium | reverse complement strand
CGGGCACCGGCACCTTAACATAGGTTTCAGGGGGAGGATAATAACGTTTGAGCCGGACGCCGAACCCGCGGATTACGATATCCTGAAAACCCTGTACCGTCTCCAGCGTTTCGCGTAATGGTAACAGGGTGACGGTTTGGGGATTGACATGGGTGGGGGGCAGACACTATAATATAATCCTATCAAATAAGGAGAGGGCAGTTGTATTATCGGAATAACTTGATTTCGCGGATTGCGGTTTGCGCTTTAATAATAGGCGTATTGTTTTGCGCAGGCGCAGGGGCCCAGGAAGAGACTGTCAATGAGGATGTGAAGAAAGCCATTTACATATTCAGGCAGGAAAATTATGATGAGGCGCTTGCCGCGTTTAAGCGCCTGAACCAGGAATACCCGCAGGATTCTCTTGTCGCCTATTACCTCGGCCTTACCTATAAGAGAATGGAAGATTACGTAAGCGCGAAAGAATACCTGGAAGCGTCTCTTGAGTTGACGCCGAAGATAAAAGGCGCGCTCATAGAGCTTATAGACGTCTTATACAGGATCAATGAGCTGGACGAGGCAAAGAAATGGATAGCCGTCGCAGAGGAAGAGGGTATCAGGCCGGCGCAGGCCGCGTTCCTCAAGGGCCTTACGCTCTCGCGGTCGGGCGAGTATGAGGGGGCGGTTACGGCTTTCGAGCGGGCAAAGAACCTTGACAATGAGCTGGCGTCGTCGGCCGATTACCAGATAGGCGTGGCCTACATGCGGATGAAAGATTTCGAGAACGCTAAAAAAACGTTCGGCCGCCTTGTCGACATGGCGCCGGAAACAGATATCGCCATGTACGCCCAGAAGTGCCTGGACACGATAGACAGGCGGGTGGACAGGGACAGGCCGCTTCATCTTACGGCGAGATTCGCGTTTGAATATGACTCGAACGTCCTTCTTAAGCCTGACGACACCACATTCGTAACAGCCATAACTGATAATAGCGATACCCGGCAGGTGTGGGATTTCAGGGGCGATTACGTGTATAAACCCGACATCGATTTCCTCAGGGTTAAATCAAGCTATGCCCTGCGCGTATCGAAGCAGAATGATTTCGGAAGTTACGACATGGCCAGTAACACTTTCACAGTGCAGCCGGACATGGCGTTCGGAAACGCGCTGGTGTCGTTCCCTGTGCAATATTCTCACAGCGTTGTGGCCGATAAAAATTACGTATCCGTAATCTCTGCCGGCGGCATGGGCAACATGATGGTATCCGACACGCAGATGGTGCAGGGCGGCGTCAATTACACGTACGACGATTATTTGAGGCCGCCTTACGGCGACGAGGACAGGTCAGGCAGCGGGCTTACCGGCTCATGCGGGTGGTTCTGGTTCATGCTCGAAAATCAGGGGTTCTTAAGCCTGAGGTACGCGGCCAACAAGGACTGGGCCAGGGGCAACAACTGGCCGTACTGGGGTAATAAATTTGACATAGGGTGCCTGATACCGTTCTGGAAAAAGATTAAGCTCGGGATAAACGGCGAATTTTTCCTGCAGAATTTTGACAACATGCATGCCACATACGAAAAGAGAAGACGGGACGCGACATATTCTGTAAGCTCCATACTCTCTTTCGAGTTTATGAAGGGCGGGGAGATCCAGTTCCAGTATACCTTTGTGGACAATGAGTCCAACATCGGGCTTTATGAATATAACCGGCAGGTTATAAGCGCCGGGATACAGTATAGATTCTGAACAGAAAACATAAGGAGCGCGTTATGAAAATTATACGGATGGGAACAGTTTTGGTTGCGGCGGTTATAATGTGCGCGTATCCGGCGTTTTCGGATACCGCTGTCGGAAAGATCACGTACGTGGAGGGCCGGGTCGACGGGCACAAGGCCGGCGATGCCGCGTATTTCCCCTTAATAGCCGGGGAAGAGGTCTGCGGCGGCGACGTTGTGAGGACAAAGAGTTATTCTAAAGCCGAAATAACGTTTAACGACGGATCGGTCCTGCGCCTCGGAGCCAGTTCCCAGGTGAGGGTGAAGGAATACGGCGTCTCGGAGGCAGGCGACAGGGAAAAGGCCCTTGTGCAGCTGGACAGGGGCAAGATCCGGGTGATCGTGGCTAAGGCGGCGGATAAGGCGGCTTTCCGCGTAGCGACGCCCAACGTCTCGGGCAGCGTTAAAGGATCCGATATATTCGTGGCTTACCAGATGTCGGCCACAAACATTCTCGTCGCTGAAGGGACATTCAGCGTAATAAATAAAGCACTGCCCGAAAATATGGTGAGAATAAAAGAAGGGAATGCCATTTACATACCGCTTGATGCCATGCCTGAGAACCCCAGGCCGTACCTCCGCGAGGAGCAGGACAGTTACGAGTCTGAGACAGGGCCGGTTACAGAAGAGAAGAGGGGCATGGTATCCGAAGGCGAAAAAGTTCGCGCCTATGTAGCGGAAAGCAAGGGTAATGTGTTTGTTTCGCGGCCGGGCGGTAAAAGCCCGCATGAAGCGGAATCCGGCGAAATACTGAATCCCGGCGATAAAGTCGAGACAGGGGATGACGGTTGGGTAAAGATCGCCCTCGATAACGGCCATGTGCTTGAGCTTCGGCAGAATACACAGATAATCGTCAAGAAATTACGCAGGGACAGCGATACCGGCAGTTATGAGAATCTGTTTGAGTGCGAATACGGAAAAATAAAGGCAAGGCTCGAGAAAGTGCCCAAGGGGTCGAGTTTTCTCGTAAAAACACCGACAGCCGTATGCGGCGTGCGGGGCACGATAATGTACCTGGATGTCATGCCGGATGTGACAAGCGCGTTTTTCGAGGGAGGCGACGGTTTCGTCGAAAGTACGGTTACGGGTGAGACCGAGACCGTAGTCGACGGGAATACCCGATCCGTGGATAGCAAGGGCGACATATCGGCCGAGACCGGAGCCACGGACAGCCAGCGCAAGGATTTCGGCAGCGATTGGGGCAGTGACAAAGGCGACAAAAGCGAGTACGGCTACTCGAAGCCGGATGCCGGAAAAGATATGCCCGGGGCTTTGGGCGCGGCGGCGACTGATGAAGGGCGAAGGGAAGACGCAAAAGGGCGCGACGCGCAGTCTGCCCGCACAGAGGCGGCCAATGCCATTGAAACGGCGCGGCGCGAACCGTTCAAGGAAATACAGCTGACTTCCAATGATATAACGGCCACTAACGTGCTTACAAAAACCATTACAATGAACGCGGCATTCGGCGGCAGTTTCATGCCGGCCGGAAGAGCGGGAGAGGCGAATACCGCGGATGCCGGTATTGACCTTGAATTCGGGGGTAATGACTGGTCAGGCAGGATTCCTGTTTCGGTAAGCGGCGATTACACGAAACCTGAAGACACAGACGTCGTGGCAGGTGAGATTACGGGCGCCGTAGGCAGCTCGGGCGCGATATACGGGCTGATGGCTGCGGCGGGAAACGGCGACAGAGACGGCTGGCACGGGCCTTTTGCCGGTTTTTATGTAGATCCTTCAGGGATGTGCGGCACGATAACAGGCGGCTTGTCGGGGAGCCATGACGGCGATGACAGCGGCAGGTTCTGGGGGAGCGGGACACTGACTGCCGTGTCAAAAGGCGGCGCCGGCATTACGGCCGGGGACCTGGCGGACGGCACAGCCCTTGAGAAAAGAGATTATACCGGCAATACAATGTTCGGGTGGTTTACGGATAACACAGGATCGATAAGGTCAGATGCGGCGGATATAAGGTATGCTAATATCCTCAACAAGCGGTGGGGCGTGTATATGCTTTCGGCCACGGGTACTGACGCGAGGGGCGGGGCAGAAGGTTCTTCTTCCGATGACTGGTATCTTGTCGTAGGCGGCGTCCCGTCTTCCACAACAGACAGCGAAAAACTATACTGGATAGGCACCATGGACGGCGAGGATTTGACCGGCGGCGATAACGGGCCGAACAATATGCAGGGAGGGTTAAAGGCCGTGACATTCGAGGGCTCTGACATAGACGGAAGCCGTACAGTCGGGTACGCTACGGGTAAATTGGTGGGAGATCACGAAGGAGAAGAATGGACCGGAGCCGTGACAGGCAATTGGGTCGAGTTAAGCGAGCTCGTGGACCTGAGGGACCTTATAGACCTGACCGAAGAGCTCTACTCCCGCATCGATAATCTTGTTGACGCCTCCGAGCTCGTCCAGGTAAGCGACATGATCTCCCTTTCGAATCTGAGCGGTTCTTTCACCGGCGCCAACGGCGTCATCCAGAACGTAAACATGGATATAACCATGTTTGGCGCGGCCGCCGGGGCCGCGGACGGGTTCTGGACATCGGCGATAAGCGGAAATTACAGCGGCCCCACAAGCGATAGTTGGTCAATTGCGCACCGGAACGGGAGCGATAATATAGATTTGAACGGCTTCAAATGGTCGGACGGAGAGTGGTTCGCAACGGTTGAAGGGGCGATGGACAATAAGGACATGGCCGGGACCGCTTCAGGCTCTTATTCTGACGGGTCTTTTTCCGGAAACGGGGCAGGCGTGTTTAAGGAAGTCAATAACGCCGAGACATTACAATAAAGGGAGAAAAAAATGAAGCATCTTATAGGGATCCATGGCGTGGGCGTCATGCTTATCACGGCGCTGGCTGTTTCAGCGGGCTGCGGGCGCCCGGCCGGGGACGGAGGGGACGTGCTCGCGACGGCAAACGGCGAAAAGATACTCGTAAAAGACTTTCAGAGCGAGATGGATTTCATGAAGCGGAAGGACCCGCTCTTCAAGGTAACTCCGGGTTCGGTTGACGATCAGATTGACGTGATGATCGACAAGAAAATTCTCATACAGGAAGCCAGGAAGAACAAAATGGATGAGAGCGGGAGATTTGTCAGCACTATTAAGGCCTTCTGGGAGCAGACCCTTATCAGGGACCTTATGGAGCGGAAACAGGATGAGCTGGCCGGGACAGTCTCTGTGTCCGAGCAGGAAATAAAGGATTATTATGCCGTGATGCCCTACTACTGCACGATCGACGTGCTGGAAGGGAAAAGCGAAGGCGATCTTAAAAAATACGCGCTTAAACAGCCCCAGGACATAGAATGGGACGATGAGATAGGGCCTGTCGCTTATGACGATGTTTCAAGCGGTGTAATACAGGAGGCCTTCAGGATGTCCCCGGGCGGCATGAAGATAATAAAAGACGGCGGCAGGGCCTATCTCGTATATTTGAAAAAAGCCGAAAAGATGCCGGTCGCCCCGTATGACAGTGTGAAGGGCGATATAAAGGAGAGGATAAAAGACCGCAAGGTGCATGCCGCGCTCATGAAGTGGCTCGAGGGCTTAAGGCGGAACGCCGAAATTACGGTAGACGAGGACAAGGTCAAGAAACTGGAGATAAAATACGGTCGGTAGAACATAAGAGAGGTGAGGCCATGACCGGACACAAAAAGAGGAAGAACTATTTTGTCGAGAAAAAGTTCCAGGCGAGTTTTTTTCTGAAATTCGCGCTTCTGCTTATACTTGAATCCGCGCTTATAGCCACTATGTTCATTTATGTGTCGAGGGGCACCCTTACGGCGGCTTACTGCGGCTCCGAATTTACCATAGAAAAAACCTGCTCCTATTTCATGATAGATTTTATTTTTATGACCCTTATCGTAGGCGCTATTAT
>JBDRBZ010000012.1:0-29694 GCA_043822175.1 Candidatus Omnitrophota bacterium | reverse complement strand
CGGTAAACATTTCGTCTGCCTTAACCGCATCTTCGATAGTAACCTGCTGGACAACCCTTTTGTCGGGATCCATGGTAGTCTCCCATAACTGCTCCGGATTCATCTCCCCCAAACCTTTATATCTCTGTATGGACATGCCGTGCTTCCCGTTTTCACGCACATATTCAAGCAATTCCTCCAGGTTGGAGATGCTTATGGTAGCAGAGCTGCTTTTTATGCTGAAAAGGTTGCAGGCAGAGGCTTTCCCCTTGCCCTTTTTGCCCCCCTTTAGCCTTGCTTCCTTCATCATCCGGCTTCTCTTCCCCTGAATAATCCTCAATATCAACGTGCATGGCCCTGAGCTTGCTTGTAATGTTGTCAAGTTCCCGGGCCTCATAAAATTCAGTAACCTCAAGGACCGGACCGGTTCCCTCTTTTTCTCTTGTAGAGCCTGATTCTCTTATGACAACTTCTTTGCCCATTTCTTTCTCGGCTTGCTTTACAATTTTTGCAAGCTCGTTTTCATCATACAGGAACGTTGGTTTTCCCTCCACTTTAATCATAAAAAGTGGTAGTTTTTTGGTTTTTTTATTCATTAATGTGACATAATATGGAAATTTCACTCCACGTTTCTCGATAGTACGAACTAAACCTTGTAAATCTGCGATAATACCCAGAAGATCTTTAAGCTGCTTGGTAGAGACAATATGTTTATCTCTAACTCTTTTAACTTCAATATCTTCTGTGCCAAGCTCTATTAACAGGTTGTTCAGATCGTCCTCTGTTTCTATGTATTCCTCTCTTTTTCCTCTCTTAATTTTATAGAGTGGAGGCTGAGCAATGTAAATATGGCCTTTTGCTATTAACGCGTGCATCTGTTTATAAAAAAATGTCAGAATGAGCGTCCTTATGTGAGAGCCATCCACATCAGCATCGCACATCAATATGATTTTGTGATACCTGAGCTTTTCAAGGCTGAACTCCTCACCAATGCCAGTACCCAGGGCTGTTATAATAGTCCGGATTTCTTCATTGCTCAGCACTTTATCGAGCCTGGCTTTCTCAACATTCAGTATTTTCCCCTTTAACGGCAATATCGCCTGAAACCGCCTGTCGCGGCCCTGTTTAGCAGATCCGCCCGCGCTATCCCCCTCCACCAGGTATAATTCTGTCATACTGGCATCGGTCTCTGAACAATCCGCTAGCTTCCCTGGCAGTGATCCTGATTCAAGCGCGCCTTTGCGCCTGGTCAACTCCCGTGCTTTTCTGGCGGCTTCACGGGCCCTTGCCGCGACAATGGCTTTTTCCACTATGCGGTTGGCAAGGGTCGGCTGCTCCTCAAAAAAAGCGCTCAGCCCCTCATTTGTTATGGCCTCAACGATCCCCTCTACTTCTGAATTGCCCAGTTTGGCTTTTGTTTGCCCCTCAAACTGCGGATTGGGAATCTTTATGCTGACTATCGCGGTCAATCCTTCACGGCCATCATCTCCTGACAACGAAATGCCCTCTTTTAAAAGATTCTTTGACCTGCAGTATTGATTGAGGGTTCTTGTCAGCGCTGATTTAAACCCGGTTAAATGCGTGCCGCCTTCTATGGTGTTTATGTTATTGGCAAAACTGAAAATGTTCTCGGTATACCCATCGTTGTATTGCATGGCGACTTCGGCGATTATTTTGTCTTTCTCTTTCGTGAAATAGATGATTTTATTGTGCAGCGCGTTTTTATTCTTGTTCAGATGCTCCACAAAAGAAACAATGCCTCCCTTATAGCAAAACTCGGCTTCTTTGTCGTCCCTTTCGTCCCGCAACGTTATCTTGATGCCCTTGTTCAGAAAAGCCAGCTCCCTTAACCTGTTGGAAAGTATGTCAAAGCTATACTTGAGCTTATCCCCGAATATTTCCTTGTCCGGCTTAAACGTCACCTTGGTCCCGGTGGAATTGCTTTTACCAACGATTTTCAGCGCAGTGGTTGCTTTCCCGCGTTCGTACTCCTGCAGGCATACTTTTCCGTCCCTTTTTACTTCGACTTCCAGCCATTCGGCAAGCGCGTTAACCACGCTCACGCCCACGCCATGGAGACCGCCCGAAACTTTATAAACCCTATGATCAAATTTCCCGCCCGCATGCAGGGTGGTCATTACGACTTCGAGGGCGGGTTTTTTCTGAGTTTTGTGAATATCTGTAGGAATGCCCCGGCCGTTATCCGCTACCGTTACGCTGTTGTCACCGTGTATTGAAACGTCTATCGTGTCGCATACCCCGGCCATGGCCTCGTCTATGGAGTTGTCGACCACCTCGTAAACCAGATGATGCATCCCTTTTACCGTGGTGTCTCCTATATACATTGCCGGCCGCCGCCTAACCGCCTCGACACCCTCGAGTACCTGTATCGTAGTCGCGTCGTATTTCTTGCTTTGCTTGGCGTCCGCCACCGGTCCTTCCGCATCCGCTGTTTTCGCGGGCTTTTTCCCCTTCTCGGGCTTGTCCGCCTTTTCCTTTTTATTGGTCTTTTTCATGTTTCTCCTCTCATGATAATTTTTATATATCGCCTATTTTAAACCTGATTTCCCTGATCCTGCTTTTTGTCAGGCGTTCGTTCATCGTCTTAATAAGCTCCTGCCGCCGTGTCGTAAGCTCATATAATCGCGCCGAATCGCTTACATTTACTACAAGCCGCCCCTTGTCGCAGCTTACTGCCCGCGAATGCGCGGCAAGGTCTTCGCCCACGGCCTCTGCCCATAAGGACGAGATTTCCGGCCCGTGGCCCGCATGTTCTATCCTGCCGATGACATTCCGCAGTATGTCTTTCAGCGAATAAACATTGTCCGCTCCCATGCTATGTCACCTGCATCGGCAGAACGACATAGATAAATTCGTTCCCCTTGCGGATAACTCCGGGCTTGTCCGTATCCTCCAGCTCGAAATAAATGCTCTCGTCATCCAGACTTTTAAGTACATCTATTATGTAATTGGGGTTAAACCCTATGGAGATATTTCTGCCGGCGTATTCTACCCCGATTTCATCGCGCACCTCGCCGATATACGCCGCGCTCTTTGACACAATCATTTTATTTTTCGTTATATCCACCTTTACGGCGAGAGAGTCCGGGTTTACGAACAGGCTGGCGCGTCTTGCCGATGCCAGCAGGTCTTCTCTTTTTATTTTAATCTTTTCTTTTTTCTCTTTGGGTATTACCTGCTCATAATTGGGGTATTCTCCTTCGATCAGCCGGGAAATAATTTTTGTCTTATCCAGGTCGAACAGTATCTGGCTGTCGCCGAAATAAATCTTAACGTCTCCGTCGTCGTTCAGGGTTTTTTGCAGCTCCTGTATGGTTTTTGCCGGGATAATCACCTTCTTGACTATGTTTGTTTTCTCGGGCAGCTGTTTTACCGACACCGCCAGCCGCCTACCGTCCGTTGCGGCTATCGTTATCTTTTCTTTTTCGATTTCCATCAGCACCCCGTTTAACACATATCTTGTCTCGTCTTTACTTACGGCAAAACTTGTCACCGTCAGCATCTCTTTCAGGGTTTTCTGTTGTATTGTCAGATTATCCTTGTTTTTAAACTCCGGAATTTGCGGAAATTCGTCTTTCGGCAGGCCGATTATTTTAAAATGCGCCTTTCCGCAGTCTATGGTTATCATGTTGTTTTTTTTCAGCACGATACTCACCGCGTTTTCCTGCGGCATTTCTTTTATGATATCTATCAGTTTTTTCGCGGGTATGGTTATGGCCCCGGCTTCTTTCATATTTGAGGCCACATATGAAGATATGCCTATGTCAAGGTCTGTGGCAGTTAACTTAACATTATCATGCTCTGTCTCCAATAGAAGATTCGCAAGAATAGGTAGTGTATTTTTCTGTGAAATAGCGTTTTGTACTGCCTGTAAGCCTTTTAAAAATTCATCTTTGTTGATTTCAAATTCCATTTGTCTCCTCCGTTCTGATATGTTTAGTATTCTTTATCCACACTGTCAAGCTCCCTATTATTACAATAGATAAACAAAGATACAGTAGTATATAATAGGGCTGTTAGAAACTTAGTAAGTGCGTAATCTACGGTATTTCAAGTAGTTACAACCACCTTTTTACTAACATCTTACTGACATATCCACAATCGCCGGTTATGAACGTATTATTTCTCTTAACCGATCAACAGTAGTGCGTATCTCTTCCTTCTTTGCAAGATCATTCTCAACCTTATGACACGCGTGAATGACCGTAGTATGATCTCTGCCTCCGAAATACGCGCCAATCTCGGGAAGCGATAAATTTGTCAGGTCCCGGCTTAAATACATGGCAATCTGCCTGGGATAAGCGATGTTTTGAGTCCGCTTTTTTGCTTTCATGTCGTTAAGGGAGAGATTAAAATAATCGGCCACCTTTTTCTGAATAAGGTCAACATTCACTTTTCTCGTCCCTTCCGTAATCATTCCTTTTAATACCTCACGCGCCAAATCCACGCTCATGGGTTTGCTGAACAGGTTCGAATATGCGACGACCCGGACGAGGCCGCCCTCCAGCTCGCGAATATTGGATTTAATGTTTTCCGCTAAAAACACAAGAACGTCGTTAGGCACGGGAACCGAATCGAATTCACTTTTTTTCTTTAAAATCGCCATGCGCGTCTCAAAATCAGGCGATTGTATGTCGGTAACGAGGCCCCATTCAAACCGCGAGACCAGGCGCTCTTCCAGAGAGGGTATTTCCTTCGGAGACCGGTCGCTCGACATGACTATTTGTTTGTGCGCGTCATACAGGGCGTTAAAGGTATGAAAAAACTCTTCCTGGGTCGACTCTTTGCCGGCGATAAAATGGATATCGTCTATCAACAGCACGTCCACGTTGCGGTATCTGCGTCTGAAATTTCCCATGGACCGGGTCTGTATCGCGGATATAAGCTGATTGGTGAATTCCTCGCTCGATATATAAAGAATCTGCATGCGTGAAAACCGCTGGGAAATATGATTGCCAAGACTGTGCATCAGGTGAGTTTTCCCGAGGCCCACGCCGCCGTAAATAAAAATAGGGTTATATGTTTTTGCCGGAGATTCGCTTACGGCAAGACAGGCGGCGTGCGCGAACCGGTTGCTGGGGCCGACAACGAATGTGTCAAACGAGTATTTCGCGTTCAGGCCCTTATGGTGTTCGGCAGGCATAGCCTTTTGTTTCGGAAAAAGAGACTGAAATAATCCCTTTTTGCTTTTATGCTGACCGTCGATCGGTGATTTTTCATCCGGCATCTCCTGCGGAGGCGCTATAACAAGAGAGATATCTATGTTCTTACCGGCGATGTTGGAAAGGGTGCTTTTTATAAGAGGCTGGTAACGTTCCCCGACCCAGTCCCTGAAAAAATCATTAGGGACCCCGAGAGTTATAGACTGATCATCCATAGCGAGAGGGTTTATCGGGCAGAACCAGGCAGTGAAGGTCTGGTCGCTGACCTGTTCTTTCAAGTCTTTCAGGGTTTTGTCCCAAAGCGCTGTCAATCCGGAGGTTTCGGCTGTCATATTAGGTTATCCACACAAAGGCTGTGGGAAATAGCACCGTAAAATGGTTATCAACAAGTTATCCACAATAGCGCAACATAAGAAACGACTCATATTATACCAGAACATCTGCCGCTAGCAAGGGTTTTTTTACTGGTTTGTAAAATATCCTTGACCGACCGGGTTTCTATGCTATAATCGTGTAATTATGAAAAAGACCTTAAAGCCAAAATCTAATCTAAAGAGGAAAAGACGGCACGGATTCCGACGGCGCATGAGATCCAGGCACGGCAGGGCGGTGTTGAATCGTCGACGGAGGAAGGGCCGCAAGAGACTCAGCGTATAATGTCGCGCGCCGTTTTCCGCATCAACACATCCGATCAAATCAGGCGGGTTTTGCGGCAGGGAAGAAAAATTTTTAGCCCCAATTTTGTCGCATACGCGCTGGTATCCGACGGAAGTCAGGCGCGGTCGCGGTTAGGGTTCAGCATTTCCGGGGCGCGTGTTCCGCTGGCCACGAGAAGAAACAGGCTTAGAAGAATATCGATAGAATTGTGGAAAAAACGGGTGGTCGCGACTAACTCTAAAGGCATTGATTGTGTGCTTATAGTGCGGAAAACCATGGGTAACCGGACACGAAAAGGAATAAATGAAGAGATTGGCCATATTTTTGATAGAATTTTATCGTAAGCTATTGTCCCCCAATATGTTACGAACTTGCCGGTACTACCCGACATGTTCTGAATATGCAAAAGAAAGTATTGAACAATATGGATTTCTTAAAGGAATGGTAAAAACCCTATGGCGAATACTTCGGTGTAACCCTTTTGCCAGGGGTGGATATGATCCGGTGAAATAACATGGAAAAAAGAGTCATAATAGCAATCGCCCTGTCCATACTCGTCATAGTGGCGTTTCAAAAGCTTATGCCTGCTCCTGCTTATAAGCAGGCTGCACAGATACAGACAGAGTCTACAGTTAAGGATAATGTGTCTCAAGCCAGGCTGCCTCAAAGCAAGCCTAAAACCGCAGAAAAACCAAAAGCAATTCTTGCAAATGTTCGCACCGGTGTTGAAACAGACGAATTTAGCGTCAGCTTATCGAGCCTTACCGGCGCTATCCAATCCGCAGAGCTTAAAGAATATGCTGCTCAGATTTTTGACAACGCAGATGCGGTAAACTCTCTTGGTGCGATGGCGCTCGAACTCCAGGGCAGACAAACAGTATTAGAGGATTGGGCCTTAACCAGAGAAGCAGGTATGGTCAAATATGTTTATACTGACAACGAGAACGGGTTCAGCATTAAGAAAACATTTGAATTTGTCGACGGGCAGGATTATATCCGCATGACAATTGGCTTTTCGAACGAAGGCAGCGGCAATATAATGTTCGGATACAGTGTTGTGGGGCCGTCTTGCATCATGCCGGTGGAGTCCCTTAAGGGAAGGAACTTTATTGCGGTAGATGCCGAGGTGGATGGAAAGATTATCAGAAAATCGCGGGCAAAAAACCACCTTGAAACGATCAGCGGCATAGTTTCATGGGTCGACATGAGAAATAGGTATTATACCGTAGCGATGAAGGCCTTTACTAAATGTACTGCCGTAATACTTAAAACACGGGAAAATGGCCGGCTTGCTACGGAAATGGTCATGGGCCAAAGATCGCTTTTTGCGGGAGCTGCCATAGAGGACACCTACTTGGTATATATAGGACCTATAGAGCGCGACAGGCTCGGAGCGTGTGATCCTGCATTTAAAAGCATAGTTGATTTTGGATTTTTTGGCAGCATAAGCATTATTCTATTGAACATGTTAGGTTGGATACACGGCATTGTCCACAATTGGGGTGTGGCAATAATCATGGTTACGCTCCTGATTAACATTGTTTTATATCCATTGACAAAGAAAAGCTTCACATCCATGCGCAAGATGCAGGAAATACAACCACATATGGAGAAACTTAAGCAATTGCACAAGGATAATCCCCAAAGAATGAACAAAGAAGTTATGGAATTATACAAAAAATATAATGTAAACCCGTTTGGCGGGTGTCTGCCCATGCTTCTTCAAATGCCTATATTTCTCGCATTTTATCAGGTCTTGTTAAGGTCTATACAGCTTAAAAATGCCGGCTTTCTCTGGATTAAAGATCTATCGGCGCCAGATGCGATTTTTGTGTTAAAGAGCAGTTTGCCGTTTATAGGGAACAAGATCAATATCCTTCCACTTTTAACAGCTGTTGTTATGGTTTTGCAGCAGCGTGTGACCATGAAGCAGTCTGCCGGCGGTGTAAATGATGACCTCGCAAAGCAGCAGCGCCTTATGGCAATTTTTTTTCCAATATTCTTTTGTTTTATTTTGTACAATTTTCCTGCCGGTCTTATTTTGTATTGGTTGACGAATTCTATACTTATGACGACAGAACAGTATTATTTACGCAAACAGATGTCAAAAGACTGACGGAGTTAATATGGAATCAGAAACCATGTTTTCGATAGAAGTTGAAGCAAAAACAACAAAAGAAGCGATACGATTAGCGCTTAAGAAGCTAAAAATAAAACGCTCTGACGCGGATATAAAAATATTACGCGAAGAACATAAAGGGCTATTTGGCATGGAAGGAGCCGAGCCGGCAAAGGTTCGGGTTTCATCTAAAAGACCCCTTGACAAAGCCTCTAAACAGGTGTAATATTTCTGTAGATTATTATTGAGAGCATGGTTTCCACGTGGAAACTAAGGCATAGAGCTAACCAACATATGTAGGGAGCAGTAGGTGGCACAAGTAATAGCCGTCTGTAACCAAAAAGGCGGAGTTGCGAAAACCACATCAGCTATCAACATCGCTGCCTATCTCGCTATTGAACATAAAAAAACCCTTCTAATAGACCTCGATCCTCAGTCAAATGCCACAAGCGGTGTTGGAATTGATAAGCATAGCATATCAAGCAGCATATATAATGTGCTCCATGAGCATGTTGCGCTAGTCGACATATTTCAAAAAACAGCTATTGATAACCTGCTAATTGCCCCATCCAATATTGATCTTACAGGCGCCGAAGTTGAACTTGTAAATGTTATGAGCAGGGAGTACAAGCTTAAAAAAGCCATAGCAACCATTACTGATATGTTTGATTATGTTATAATCGATTGTCCTCCATCTCTTGGATTGCTGACAATCAATGGGCTGGCAGCTGCCGACAGCCTTATTATACCTATACAATGCGAATACTATGCGCTTGAAGGGTTAACGCAGCTGATGAATACAATAACCATTATAAGAGAAAACCTGAATAGCTCTTTAGCGATTGAGGGTGTGCTGTTGACAATGGCTGATTATAGGACAAGGCTGACCAGGGAAGTTATTGATGAGGTTAAAAAGTTTTTTGGTGATAAAGTATATAAAACAATTATTCCCAGAACAATTAAACTCACTGAGGCGCCTGGATTTGGAAAGCCTATAGCTCTTTATGACAGTCATTCTATAGGAGCAGAATCGTATCATAATGTAACAAGGGAATTGTTGGGAATATATGCAGAACCAATTGAAATATCGCATGTTATGACAGAAAAGGAGATTGATCATGGACAGGAAATTGGGGAAGGGGATAGTAGCGTTAATACCGGACTCTGACGATAAAAAAGAAAAAGTCTCTACAGTAGCCATCGAATCAATAGTTCCCAATAAATACCAGCCAAGAAAGCGCTTTGATGAAAGCAAGCTCCATGAGCTAATGGAATCAATCAAGGAAAAAGGCATTATTCAGCCTGTCGTTGTAAGGCCAATGGGAAATGGCTATGAGCTGATCGCCGGCGAAAGGCGATTGCGCGCCATGAAAGAACTGGGTCTTACAGAGGTCCCGGTTCTTATAAAAGATGTGGGAGATGCAGACAGCCTGGAATTATCGTTAATAGAGAATATTCAGAGAGAAGAACTTAACCCTATAGAAGAAGCCACTGCGTATAAGGACCTGATGGACAAATTTAATTTTACACAAGACTCGATAGCCAAGGCAGTGGGCAAAGACAAATCCACGGTATCAAACACCCTAAGGCTGCTTGCCCTTCCCCGCCTTATTCAGGATTACATAACCGAAAACATGCTTTCATCCGGACACGCAAAGGCCATTCTTGCTCTTCCGACGGAACGGGCGAGGATCAGAATGGCCAAGACAGTTATAAAGCGGAACCTGTCGGTAAGGCAAGCCGAAGAAGCGGCCAGAAAAAAAACTCGAACGACCGCTCGACGCGAAAAGTAAAGACAAAGACCAGCATATTGCCCAGATTGAGGAAGAATTGCAGTATAGCTTGGGTACGAGGGTAAAGATCAGGCATGGCAGGCAGAGGGGCAAGGTAGAGATTTTTTATTTTTCCAATGATGACCTGGACAGGATTGTCAATATACTAAAAAACAAGGCCAATTAAAATACATACTTGACAAATATTGGAATGCATGGTATACTTCATCTACCTTTTAATCTGGTCCTGCGAGGCCGGGAAAGGATAAAACAATGAACATTAACACTGTCCTTCTTATGAATCGCGATAATAAGAAGGATTTTTTTTGTCTATTGAAAGGAAGTCATGACGCTTAAAGAAAAAGCTAACCTCATGAGTGATAACGAGTTAGCCAAGGCAATTACCCGCATAGCGCACGAGGTATTAGAAAAAAACAAAGACAGAGATCTTGTTGCCATTGTCGGCATCAAATACAGGGGCATGTTTTTAGCCGAGCGTATAGCCGCTGAAATGAAGCGCATCGCTAAACGCGACTTTCCGGTCGGGGCTATGGATATAACACTCTACCGGGATGACCTGACGCAGGTAGCGGAGCAGCCCGTGGTTCACGCGACAGAAATAGAATTTGATGTGAGCGGACGCATTGTAGTCCTTGTTGATGATGTGCTGTTTACCGGTCGCACAGTAAGATGCGCGCTTGATGAGCTGATTGACTTTGGCAGGCCGAAAATGATTCAATTGGCAGTACTTATCGATAGGGGGCATAGAGAGTTTCCCATAAGGCCGGATTATGTGGGCAAGAGTGTACCAACGTCACTTACAGAAGTTGTTGAGGTTCGCATGAAAGAGTCTGACGGCAAAGATGAGGTAGTGCTTTGTCAAAAATAAGAAAGCCAGATCTGTGGAAAAATTGTGGATAAACCTGTTAATAACTGTGCATAACTACAAAAGTCATGATTAAAAAGAGCGTAAAGTGGTCTAAAAAGGATTTATTAGGGCTAAATGAGCTGTCAGAGGACGAAATCAGTCTTATTTTAGACACTGCGACTACATTTAAGGAGATTTCTGAAAGAGCTATTAAGAAAGTACCAGCCTTACGTGGAAAAACAATAGCGCATATATTTCTTGAACCGTCTACACGCACACGCATATCGTTTGAATTAGCGGCAAAACGATTAAGCGCTGATACAATCGGCATAAGTGGTTCAAGCTCAAGCATTTTAAAAGGCGAGACAATGAAAGATACTGCCCAAAATATTGAAGCCATGAAAGTGGATATGATTATTATGCGGCATTCATGCAGCGGGGCTCCGCACATTCTGTCCAGGGCTGTGAAGTCGAGCGTGATTAACGCGGGAGACGGCGCGCATGAGCATCCTACGCAGGGATTGCTGGATATGTTCACAATAAGAGAAAAGAAAGGGAGGATTGCCGGATTAAACGTGGCTATTATCGGAGATATTGCTCATTCCAGGGTTGCGAGGAGCAACATTATCGGATTATTAAAACTGGGGGCACATGTGACTGTTTGCGGCCCCAAGACACTAATACCGCTCGACATAGAAAAAATGGGGGTCAGGGTTACGTACAATCTGTTTGACGCGCTCGAGAAGGCGGATGTAATAAATGTTTTAAGAATACAGCTTGAAAGGCAGAAAGCAGGCATGTTTCCGACAATTCGGGAATATGTGAGCCGATACGGCATTACCGAAAGAGTTCTCACGGAGAAGGCAAAGAAAGACATTCTTATCCTTCATCCCGGTCCGATCAATCGCGGTATAGAGCTCAGCCAGGGCGTCGCTGACGGGCCGTATTCCGTTATATTAGAGCAGGTAACAAACGGTATTGCCGTGCGCATGGCAGTCATGTTCTTATTGTCGCAGTATAAATCAGACGGAAAAGGGTCGCGGTAGATGGGGCAATCATCATGAGTTTACTGATAAAAAACGGGCGTGTTATAGATCCTGAAAATAAACGCGACGGCGTAATGGATGTTTTCGTAAAGAACGGGCGCGTTGCAAAAGTCGCCAAGAACATACAGGAAAAGGCAAAAGAGACAATAAACGCGGCAGGAAAAATCGTGGCGCCCGGGCTTATAGACATGCATGTCCACCTGAGAGAGCCGGGAAGAGAGGATGAGGAAACGATACAGACGGGGGCCCTCGCGGCCCTCGCGGGCGGGTTCACGTCGATTGTGTGTATGCCCAATACCACGCCTCCCTGCGACAGTGAATCTGTCGTGAGGTTTATAATAGACAGGGCAAGGGAGTTATCGCCTGTCAACGTGTTTCCCGTCGGCGCGATAACCAAGGGGCGGCTGGGCAGGGAATTGTCCGAAATAGCCGAGCTTAAAGACAGCGGATGCGTGGCGCTTTCCGACGACGGAGACTCTGTTATGGATGGCGGCCTGATGCGGCGGGCTTTTGAGTACGCGAGCTCATTTGACATCCCGGTAATTACGCACTGTGAGGATAAGGCCCTTGCCGGCGACGGCGTGATGAACGAGGGGGCGGTGTCCACGCTTCTCGGCCTCAGAGGTATTCACAACAAAGCCGAAAGCGTTATGATACACAGGGACGTGGAACTTGCCGGCCTGGCCGGGGCAAAGGTGCACATTGCGCACGTAAGCACAAAAGAAGGCGCGGCCATTATCGCAAATGCCAAGCAAAGAGGGATAACGGTCACTGCCGAGGTTACGCCACACCACCTGTCGCTTACGGATGCCTGCTGCAAGACTTATGACACGTTTCTTAAAGTCAACCCTCCGCTGCGATCTGCGGAAGACGTAAAGGCCCTGAAGGCCGCGCTCAAGAGCGGACAGATTGACGCTATCGCCTCTGATCATGCGCCGCATCTTGACAGCGAAAAAGACGTGGAATTTGACAAGGCCCCGTTCGGGATGATAGGGCTGGAAACAGCCCTGGCCCTTGCGGTCATGGAGCTGGTCAACGCCAAAATTTTGACATGGCCTCAACTGATAACAAAGATGTCTGTTATGCCGTCAAAAATCCTGAACCTGGACAGGGGATCTCTTGCCGACGGCAGGATCGCAGATATAACTATCATAGATCCGGAGCAAGAATGGGTTTATGCCAGGGAAAACATCCGGTCAAAATCCGCGAATTCACCTTTTATAGGATGGAAAATGACAGGACTGGCGACGGATGTGATCGTAGGCGGGGTGCCGCGCAAAAGATGTTCATAGCAGATTTTCATATCCATTCCAAGTATTCCCGCGCCACAAGCAAAGATATGGACATAGAGCATATCTCGGAATGGGCGCGCCGGAAAGGCATTGCCCTCATGGGTACGGGTGATTTTACCCATCCCGCATGGCTGAACGAACTTAAAGAGGCGCTCAAAGAAGAAGGGCATGGGATATTTTCTCACAAAAATGTTTTTTATATTCTCACGGCCGAAGTAAACAACATATTTTTCAGGCACGGCAGGACGAGAAGGGTGCACAACATCATATTCGCGCCGTCGTTTAAGGCCGCGGACGAAATAAACTCGGCGCTGGCGCGGTTCGGAACGCTTCACGCGGACGGCCGCCCCGTATTAAATCTGCAGTGCGGCGAGATGGTAAAACGCTTAAAAGATATAGACGAAGATGTCTTTGTCGTCCCCGCCCATGTGTGGACGCCGCATTTCGGCCTGTTCGGGGCCAAAACAGGGTTTGATTCTATTGAAGAATGTTTCGGGAATGAGACCCGCCGTATTTACGCGCTTGAAACCGGCCTTTCCAGCGATCCCGCCATGAACAGGCGCCTGTCGAGTCTTGACGGCTTCTGCCTGATATCAAATTCAGACGCGCATTCACCGGCAAAAATCGGGCGCGAGGCGAACGTGTTTTCGGAAAAGGTCGGATACAGGGAACTGATAGATATTCTCAGGGGAAAAAACAAAAACAAATTCATGTTCACTGTGGAGTTTTTCCCGGAGGAGGGGAAGTACCATTGGGACGGCCACCGGAAATGCGCTGCCCGGCTTTCTCCCCGGGAAACCAGGGACCTTGGCGGGATGTGCCCCGTATGCGGCGGCCGCGTTACGGTCGGGGTTTTGAACCGCGTCGAAAAGCTGTCAGACCGCGACTGCGCGGTTTATCCGGAAGGGGCGCCGTCTTTCAGGAGACTGGTCCCGCTGGCAGAGATCATCGCGGAGACGCTGGACGCCGGAGCCGGGACGTTGAAGGTCTCTCGGGAGTACATGAGGCTCGTCTCGGTCTTTGGCTCGGAATTTCATTTACTGCTGGAAGCGGAAGAAAATGATATAATAGAAAAGTGCGGGCCCGGCATTGCGCAGGCTGTATTAAACGTCAGAAAAGGCAATGTAAAGATTTCCCCGGGATATGACGGGGAATACGGCACCGTAGGGATAGCGAGAACAGGGGAAACATGCGGCAGTTCAAAACAGAGATCCTGGGCAATAGGATAGAGAAGGGCGATTATTATACGCTCTTATTACGTAAACCCAGAGGGCTTAAAAAAGCCCTGCCCGGACAAATTCTCAATATAAGAATAAACGATAAGTGTGACCCGCTCTTAAGACGGCCTTTCGGTGTCCATGATGAAGTAGGGGGGCGCATAGCCGTTCTTTATAAAGTTGTGGGAAAGGCTACCCGGGAACTCGCAGGAAAAAGGAAAGGGGATATCCTTGATGTCCTGGGCCCCCTGGGGAACGGGTTTGACCTGAAAAGGGCCGGCGGCAGGCATGCCGTGCTTGTCGGAGGCGGACACGGTGTGGCTCCGCTTTATGCCCTGGCAAAAAACCTTTCAGGCGGAAGGCGTACCCGCCTTACGGTTCTGATAGGGGCAAAATCCGGCAGCCTTGTCGTATGCCGTTCGGCTTTTATAAGGCTGGGCGCAAAGGTTTTAGTGGCTACTGATGACGGATCAATGGGGCATAAAGGGGTTGTGACTGATCTGCTTGAGAAAACGGTAACGCGCGGGCCCGCGGTCGTCTATGCGTGCGGCCCAAAACCCATGCTCAGGAAAGTCGCTGAGATAACCCTGGAGCTGGATATCGCATGCCAACTCTCAATGGAGGAATACATGGGATGCGGTACAGGGGTCTGCATGGGCTGTTCCGTGGACACGGTTTCAGGCAAAAAACTTGTTTGCAAAGACGGGCCGGTGTTTGAGGCAAAGGAGATAACCTGGGATTCATGAAAACGCGCGTTGAAGTACGAATAGCGAATATGACGTTGAAAAATCCTGTTTTAGCCGCCTCCGGCACGTTCGGCTACGGGGAGGAGCTGGCAGGGCTTGTTGACATAAACAAGCTGGGCGCTATCGTGACAAAAACAATAACGGTTAAGCCCAGAAACGGCAACCCCAGTCCTCGCATCGTTGAAACGCCCGCGGGGCATGCTTAATTCCATAGGGCTTGAGAATAAAGGGCTGGATGACTTTATCCGTCACAAGATACAGTTTTTGCGGACGCTTAAGACGCATGTGATCGTAAGCATTGCCGGGGACAGTGTGTCGGAATTTTGCGAACTTGCGGAAACGCTGTCTTCTCAAAAAACAGTGTCCGCCCTTGAACTTAATTTGTCATGTCCGAACGTGACCCACGGAGTGCGTAAAGCCGCTTACCGGCTTACGGCTCAGGACAGGGATAGCGCCGCGAAAGTTTTAAAGGCTGTAAGGAAGAGGACGAAATTGCCGCTTATCGCGAAATTGTCCCCTAACGTGACAGACATCAAGGAAATTGCCAGGGCCGTGGAAGGGGCAGGGGCCGACGCCGTTTCTGCCGTAAATACGCTATTCGGCATCAGCGTGGATGTGATAACCGGAAAACCGCGCCTTGCAAAGGGCGCCGGAGGATTGAGCGGCCCGGCAATAAAGCCGGTGGCCCTGTACATGGTGCGGGAAGTTCATTCCTGCGTAAAAATACCGGTTATCGGGATAGGCGGAATTATGACGGCCGCCGATGCCCTGGAGTTCATAATATGCGGGGCCTCGGCAGTGCAGGTGGGAACGGCCAATTTTGTGGACCCGAGCTCATGTATAGAAATTCTCAAAGGCATAAAAAAACATATGAACGATAACAGGGTGCGTGATATAATAGCGCTCACAGGCATACTGGAGATTTAACATGCGAAAGCACCCGAAACTAATAGTCGCGCTGGATGTGGAATCATACGTACAGGCCGTAAGGCTTGTGAAAAAGCTGTCGCCGTACGTAAAGGTGTTTAAGGTAGGCAGCATCCTTTTCACAAAATGCGGCCCCAAGATTATCCACTACATACATAAGCGCGGGGCCAAGGTTTTTCTCGACCTAAAATACAACGATATCCCGAATACGGTCTCAAAAGCCGCCGTAGAGGCCACGAAAATGGGCGTATACATGCTCAACGTGCACGCCCTGAGCGGGACCGAAGCCATGAGGCTCACGGCCGAGACCGTATCGCGCGAGGCCCGGAAACTGAATATGTTTAAGCCCATTCTTGTGGCGGTTACCGTGCTTACAAGCCTGCACGATGAGGACCTCAGGCAGATAGGCCTTGCGGATAACGTTGAAAACGCGGTAACGCGCCTGGCAAAGCTGGCCAAAGAGAACGGGTTTGACGGCGTTGTCGCCTCTCCCAGGGAAATAAAGGCAATACGGCAGAACCTCGGGGATAATTTTGTCGTGGTGACGCCGGGGATAAGGCCTTTGTGGGCTCAGGACATGAACGACCAGAAACGGACAATGACCCCGAAAGAAGCCATAGCGAACGGGGCCGATTTTATCGTGATCGGCAGGCCTATACTTGAAGCCAAAAAACCCATCGACGCGGTAAAAGACATTCTGGAAGAAATTCATTAATGCGGGCTCAAGGAATCCTTAAAATTTTCAAGGCAAAACAAGGCCTGCTGGAAGGCCATTTTCTTCTTTCAAGCGGACTGCACTCAAAAAAGTATCTCCAGTGCGCCAGGGTGCTCCAATACCCCGATATCAGCGAACGGCTCTGCAGGAAAATAGCCCTTAAATTTAGGCCCAAGCGCATTACCGCGGTCGTCGCGCCTGCCCTCGGAGGGGTTGTCGTGGCATATGAAGTCGCGAGGGCCATGGGGGTAAGAGGTATTTTCACGGAGCGCGTTGACGGAAAGATGTGCCTGCGCAGGGGTTTTGAACTGTCACCGGCGGACAGGGTGCTTGTTGTCGAGGACGTTATTACCACGGGCGGATCGACGCGTGAAGTGATGGATGTCGTAAGACGGCACGGCGCAAAGGTCGCGGGCGTGGGGTGTATAGTTGACAGGTCTACGGCCCGGTTGCGGCTCGGGTGTCCGGTTGCTTCTCTCCTGCGGATAGCCGTGCCCACATATGCTCCGGCAAATTGCCCTCTATGCAAAAGCGGCATACCGGCCGTTAAACCCGGGTCACGCGCCGCAAAATAAAAGGACATCTATGCGGGCCGGGCTCAATCAGTGCAAACAAACCATCTGGCAAAGCTATTTATTCTATAAAAAACATTTTCCCGTAAACAGGGGGAAATACGCCGTCGGGGCTTTAACGCATTCCCTGATCGGTTATGCCGAGTACGACATAGGCGGGCTTTCCCTTATGCTGAGCGGCGCCTCAATCGCAGGCGAACTGCTCATACGGGGGAAACCGTATCAGCCGGAAGTCGTAAGCTCGATAACAGAGGCCCTGGCCGGAGGCGGCAATTTTATTGATATCGGGGCAAATATAGGATACATGTCGCTTAACGCGGCTTTGTTTATGAGAAATAGAAAAAACCCGGGGATGGTTTATGCCTTTGAACCGTCTGCCCGGGAATACGGTTGTCTTTTAAACAACATCAGAATTAACGGGTTTGAGAACATTAAGGCGTTTAATAAAGGAATCGGTCCCGCTAAAACAACCGCCCCTTTCTATGTCGCCAATATAGGCCATCCCGGGGCCAATTCAAAATACCGGCTAAATCCCCGCGATTACCGTTGCGCGACCGCGGAATTTGCCCCTCTGGCCGCGGAAATGACCGATAAAGAGATTGCCGCGGCCAGATGCGTGAAAATCGATGTGGAAGGGGACGAGGTAGAGGTCTTGAGCGGAATAGACGGGGTAATGCGCCTTCTCCGGGATGCGGTGTTTATTGTTGAAATAAACGATACGATGCTGGGCAAGGCCGGCCGCAGGGCAGAAGAGATATACGATTTTTTTTACAGGCACTCATTCGTGCCTAAAAAACGCGGACACGGCGCATTGCCTGTAACCGGAAACGAGATTTTTGTAAAAGCGCGTTAGCCGGCATTCCCGGAGCTTGACAAACAGCGCATAGCACATTATTCTATTATAGAATACAAACATAGGAGACCATATCATGAACATGGATTTAAGCGGGATCATAGAAAAAATCAAAAAAGAGGGCGTGGCGGAAGCCGAGCAGGAGGCGCAGGGTATTATAGGTCAGGCCAGGCAGAAAGCGGGCGTGATTGTCAAAGATGCCGAGGGCAAAAAAAACGAGATAATTAAAGAGGCCAAAGGCCAGGCCGATGTCTTCAGAGAATCGTCAGAGCGGGCGATCCGGCAGGCGGCCAGGGACGTGGTCCTTGCGCTGAGAGAAAGGGTGACGGATTTTTTTGACAGGATTGTGAAGAATAAGGTTTCGGAAGCGCTTACCCCGGACGTCCTGCAGGAGGCCATAATCAAGATGGTCCGGAATTTCGCCAGAGACAAATCATGCGACGTGGAGGTGCTTTTAAATGAGGCGGACCGCCAGAAAATAGAGAAGGCCCTGTTCGACGAATTGAAAAAGGAAGCCAAGGCGCGCCTGGAATTAAGAGGGTATAAAGGCATAGAAAAAGGTTTCCGCATAGGCGTAAAAGGAGAGGATTCGTATTTTGATTTTACCGACGAAGGGATAGCCGAAGCGCTTAAGGCCCATCTGAATCCCAAGCTGGTGGAGATCCTGGATATAGATCTCGGCCTCGGGAGGAACGGGCAAAATGCCTGATAAATATTATTATCTTGTGGCGTTTCTGCCTTATCTTGCATTCGACGACCCCATGCCCATAAAAGAAGCCGATTTTCTGTCAGAGTGCTCCAAATGGCTCTCTCCCGATGATTTCGAGACGCTGACTTCCATGAAACCCGGCGATTTCGGGCCGGGGCGGAAAGATCCGCGGGTTATCGGCGGCTGGAAGGCGTTCGAGTTGTCTTTTCGGGAAGAACTGGCCGCGGTCAGAAAAATGAGGCAGTCGCTTCCCGGAGAACGCATACCGTCCGAATTCAGGGCCGTCTTCGAACAACCCACGCCATTGTTGATGGAGAGGGAAATCGAGAAACGAAAATGGCGCTTTCTCGAAGGCCTGGAGATCGACCATCATTTTGACCTCGAGGCAATAATCATTTACTACCTTAAGCTGCGGGTGCTGGCAAGGCTCGAAATTTTTAATGACGAAGAAAAAGGAAAACATATTTTCACAAATCTCTGCGAGGTAAAGCATGAATAAAAATACGGGAAAAGTGATGTCCATAACCGGCAACATGATAGGGGTTAAGCTGGAGGGCAACATCATACAGAATGAGGTAGCGTACGTAATCCAGGAAGATAAAAGATTAAAAGCCGAGGTTATTAAGATAATGGGCGATGTCGCGTATCTTCAGGTGTTTGAGTACACGAAAGGCGTGCAGATAGGCGATACGGTTGAATTTTCCGGAAAAATGCTCTCGGTGCAGCTCGGGCCGGGCCTTTTAGGGCAGATATATGACGGCCTGCAGAATCCCCTGCCGGAAATAGCGCAAAAGTTTGGATTCTTCCTGCCTGTGGGGGTTGAGCTGGCGGCTATAACGGTCGGGAGGAAGTGGCAGTTTACCCCTAAGGCGAACAAGGGAGACAGGGTTAAAGGGGGCAGCGTCCTGGGATATGTCGAAGAGGGGCTTTTCAGGCACAAGATAATGGTTCCTTTTTACTTCCGCGAAGAATACGAGATCGATGACATAGCGAGCCAGCATGATTATGCGGTGGACCACACTATAGCGAGAATAAGGGACAGGAAAAACACGGTTCACAACGTGAGCATGCTGTTTGAATGGCCGGTAAAGATTCCCATAGAGGCGTATGCCGAGAAATTATCACCCAAAGAGCCGCTGGTGACGCGAGCCAGGGTTATTGACACATTTTTCCCTGTCGCGAAAGGCGGCACTTACTGCATTCCCGGGCCGTTCGGGGCGGGGAAAACGGTTTTGCAGCAGCTGACGAGCCGCTACGCGGAAGTCGATATCGTTATCATCGCCGCCTGCGGGGAGAGGGCGGGAGAGGTGGTCGAAACGCTGAGGGAATTTCCGCACATGATCGATCCCAAAACCGGCAAATCCCTGATGGAGCGTACGATAATAATATGCAACACATCGTCCATGCCGGTGGCGGCGAGGGAATCCTCGGTCTATACCGCCGCCACGATTGCCGAGTATTACAGGCAGATGGGGCTGGACATCCTGCTTCTTGCCGATTCCACGTCACGGTGGGCCCAGGCGATGCGCGAGATTTCCGGCAGGCTGGAGGAGATTCCGGGGGAAGAGGCCTACCCCGCCTACCTGGAATCCAGGATCGCGCAGTTTTACGAACGCGCCGGCATCGTGAAATTGTATGACGGCGAAACAGGGAGTCTTACGATAGGCGGCACGGTGAGTCCCGCGGGCGGGAACTTCGAGGAGCCCGTGACGCAGAGCACCATCAAAGTGGTCGGCGCGTTTCACGGGCTTTCGCGCGACCGGGCAAACGCGCGCAAGTTTCCGTCGATCGATCCCCTCGAAAGCTGGTCAAAGTACGACAGCTTTATCGAGCGGGGAAAAGTCGAGGCCGCGAAAGCGGTCCTTTTCAAAGGCGAGGCCGTAAGCCAGATGATGAAGGTCGTGGGCGAGGAAGGCACGGCGATGGAGGATTTCGTCGTTTACCTGAAAAGCGAGTTCCTGGACGCGGTGTATATCCAGCAGAACGGGTTTGATCCCGTCGATGCCGCCACGATAGCCGACAGGCAGAAATACGTATTCTCGAAGATAACGGATAAAGTGTTAAAGGGCGATTTTTCGTTCGCGGACAAAGACGCCGCGAGGGCGTTTTTTTATAACCTGAGGCAGGCCTTTATTGACTGGAACTACTGTGAGTGGGGAGCGAACCAGTTTAAAAAACAGGAATCAAAAATAGACATGGTGCTCGAAACGCGGACAGGGGAAGCCGTTTCCGCCGGCAGGGCATAAAAAAATTTACGGGAGAATAACATGAGAAAAGTATGCACGAAAATACTGAGCATGGTGGGCAACGTGCTGACCGTAAGGGCCGAGGGGATAAAGTATGAGGAGCTGGCCAGGGTTTCGACCTCTATGGGCGGTTCCCTCGCCCAGGTGATAAGGCTGGACAAAGATATCGTTTACCTGCAGGCGTTCCAGGGGTCGAAAGGCATTTCGACGGGAGACGAGGTGCTTTTTTTAGGGCACCCCATGGAGATAGGTTTTTCCCGGAATTTATTGGGGCGCATTTTTAACGGCAGCGGGATCCCGCGGGACAACGGCCCCGCCATTACCGAGAATCTCATAGAGATCACGCGCCCGGCCGTAAATCCGTCGAAACGAATCATCCCGAGGCGCATGATACGCACCAACATACCGATGATAGACGTGTTTAATTCTCTGGTGGAATCCCAAAAACTGCCTATTTTTTCCGTATCCGGTGAGCCGTACAACGAACTCCTGGCGAGGATCGCGCTTCAGGCAGAAGTGGATATCATAATACTCGGCGGCATCGGCCTTAAATACGACCAGTACATGTATTTCAAGACCACGCTGGAGGACGGCGGGGCGTTGTCGCGCTGTATATTTTTTGTGCACACGGCCTCGGACCCGATAGTTGAAAGCCTTATGGTGCCTGACATGTGCCTTGCGGTGGCAGAGCGGTTCGCGCTTGACGGGCAGAGGGTGCTTGTGCTGCTCAGCGATATGACGAATTTCGCCGACGCGCTGAAAGAAATATCGATTACGATGGAGCAGGTGCCCTCAAACAGGGGGTACCCGGGGGATTTATACAGCCAGCTCGCCGCACGGTATGAGAAAGCGGTCGATTTCGAGGACGCGGGATCTATCACGATTCTTGCCGTGACGACGATGCCCGGAGACGATGTCACGCATCCGGTACCGGACAATACGGGGTATATCACGGAGGGGCAGTTTTATCTGAGGAACGGGAGGATAGAGCCGTTCGGGTCCCTGAGCCGCCTGAAACAGCTTGTAAACAAGGAGACCCGCGAGGACCACAGAAGCATTATGGACGGCATGCTGCAGCTCTATGCGCAATTCAAGGAAACCGGAGAGAAAAAGGCGATGGGGTTCAGGATGAGCGAATGGGATAAAAAACTCCTGAAATACGGCAAACTGTTCGAGGATAACATGATGGATCTAAAAGTGAACATATCTCTTGAGAAGGCGCTGGATAACGGCTGGAGGATACTGGCGGACTGTTTCAAGCCGGAAGAAACCAGCTTCCGAACAGAACTGATTGAGAGGTTCTGGCCCAAATAGAGGACATTATGTTGATAACGAGGCCGGGGTTATGGCGAAGTTAAAGTTAACGAAAAACGAACTGAAACGGCAAAAAGACGCGCTGGAGATGTTCACGCGGTATCTGCCCACGCTCATGCTGAAAAAACAGCAGCTCCAGGTTGAGGTTGCCAGGATACAGGCGCACATGGAGGAAATAGAGCGCAAGGTATCCGAACTTAAAAGCAGTGTTTATCGGTGGGTAGGCGTCTTTGCCGAGGATGTGAAGCTTGACGGGATTATCTCAGTGAGAAAGGTGCATGTTCTGCCAGGCAATATTGCCGGCATAGAAATCCCGGTATTCGAAAAAGTGGATTTTAATCAAAAAGAGTATGACCTCGTAATGACGCCGCTATGGGTCGATTACGCGGTTGGGGCCATAAAAGACATGATTGCCCTGGAAAGCGAGTTAAACGTGCTTGCTCAGCAGATGCTGGTGGTAAAAGAGGAGCTCAGGATTACCACGCAGAGGGTGAACCTGTTTGAAAAGGTCAAAATACCCGAAACAAAAGACAATATAAGGAGAATACGCATATTTCTCGGAGACCTTCAGACCGCGGCCGTTGTTACGGGCAAAGTGGCCAAGAAAAAAATACAGAAAAAAGAAGAAACATGCGTCGGGGCATGACAACATGATAATAAAAATGCAAAAGGTCACACTGCTTGTTTCCGGAAAGAACAAGCATGAGTTTCTGGCCAGGCTCCGGAAGCTCGGGGTGCTGCACATAAGGCACATGAAAACGCCGGGCGCGGCTGAATTGGAAAATGTGATTAACGCGATATCCGAAATAAAAAATGCCGTAAGGGTGCTGGACAGGTATAGGGCGGACAGCGTAACGAGCGCGGTAATGTGGCGGCTGGATGATATCCCGCGCAACGTTAACGAGATAATGTCTCTTGAAAGAGAGCGGAACGACATTATAAAAAGCCTTGAAGACCTCAGGAATCAGATGGCATGGTACAAGCCCTGGGGAGTTTTCGACCCGCGTGACATTGACGCCCTGGCCGGGAAGGGGATATTTATCAGATTATACAGGGCGCCCAAAAGCGCGGCCAAAAAATTGGGCCTATGGAAGGGCGCGCATCTTCTCGGCGTTGATAAGCAGTACGCGTTCCTCGCTTTGGTAACGGAAAACGCGGGAGACACCCTGCCGTTCGAGGCGATAAAACCCGTGAGCGAGAGCTTTGCGGAACTCCACGCCGAAGGCGAGGACATGCACCGGCGAATGGAGGAGATCGACAGCGCCCTCCGCGCCAAATCTCAGGCAAGCGACTGCCTGCGGGAATCCCTGAGCAGGCTGGAGGCAAGGCAGACGTTCCTCGAGGTGATGCACGGCATGAAGGATGAGGATAAATTTTCATGCCTCACGGGGTTTTGTCCGTCGGAAAGCCTGGAAGGGCTTACCGTCCTGGCGAAATCCCACGGCGCAGGATATTTTATCGAAGATCCGGACGAACCCGAGGAAACGCCGACTCTTATACGAAACCCGGGATGGATCGGGATTATCAATCCGGTGCTGAAATTCATGAATACCGTACCCGGCTATAACGAATATGATATAAGTTTCTGGTTTCTTCTTTTCTTCAGCCTGTTTTTCGCCATGCTTATCGGGGACGCCGGCTACGGGGTGCTGTTCCTTGCCGTCACCTGCGGCCTCAGGATGAAATTCAGGCATTTACCCAAAGAACCGTTTTTCCTCATGTATGTATTGAGCGTCGCCACTATTATATGGGGCGCTATTACCGGGACATGGTTCGGCGTGGCAGGCATCGCGAAACAACCGTTTTTCGCGTCGCTGATAATACCGCGGCTGAATAATTTTTCGGATGCCAGCCAGAATTCGGTTATTTTCCTCTGCTTTTTGGTGGGGGCAGTCCACCTGAGCATAGCCCGACTGATCAGGACGGCGAGATTTATTAATTCTGTTCTGGCGCTGGCAGAGGTGGGGTGGGTGCTTGTGCTGTGGGGGATGTTTTTTACCGCCAGGACACTTGTCCTGGCGAAACCTTTCCCGCATTTTGCGGGTTATCTTTTTTTCACGGGCGTGCCGCTGATTTTAATATTCTCAAATCCGCAGAAGAATATGCTGAAAGGGATACTGAGCGGCTTGGGCAACATTCCCTTGCAGGTCATAAGTTCTTTTTCCGACATTGTTTCTTATCTGAGGTTGTTTGCCGTGGGGTATGCCTCCGTAGTGGTGGCGAGCAGTTTCAACAATATGGCCATGGAAATGGGATTCGGAAACGTGCTTTCCGGGCTGATGGCGGCGGTAATACTCTTTTTCGGCCACGCCCTGAACATCACCCTCGGTTTTATGGCTGTTATAGTGCACGGCATAAGGCTGAATATGCTGGAATTTTCAGGCCAGCTCGGGATTGAATGGTCGGGCAAGGAATATAATCCGTTCAGAGAAACCATAAACGGGCAGTGATTTAAAAAACGACTTTTTAAAGGAGGAGGTTACAATGGCGATGGTATCAGGATTAGGGGATATGGGGATGGCTTTGACATTGGCCGCGGTCGGGTCCGCTATGGGTACGGGTGTTGCGGGCATGGCGGCGATTGGGGCGTGGAAAAAGGCTTTCATGCAGAATAAGATAGCGGCGTTTATTCTGATAGCGTTTGTAGGGGCCCCGTTATCCCAGACAATATACGGGTTTATCCTGAAAAATCAGATCAGGGCCGCGAACCTGCCTCCGGAATCATATGTTTACCAGATGATTATCGGCGCGTTGGCGGGTGTTGCCCTGGGATTTTCCGCGTACTGGCAGGGGAAGGCCGGAGCGAAGGCCGCCGATGCCCTTACCGAAACAGGCAAAGGATTCGGCAATTACATCATGGTTATAGGGGTCATAGAGACGGTAGCCCTGTTTGTAATGGTGTTTACCATGACGGCGCTGCCGAAGGGATAAATCTTTGACACGGCTGTTGTTCTGTGATATTATAACGGACCTTCAAGAGTAACCTTGACGCGTGGGGCGGATAGTTCAGCTGGCCAGAACGTTTGACTTACATTCAAAAGGTCGCAGGTTCGACTCCTGCTCCGCCCACCATCTTTTTTAAGGCCGATGCCTCTATGAATAAAAAACTTCTTATTTTTCTTATCGCCGGAGCTATCCGGATAACGGTTATATCCTATGTCCTCGTTAAATGCACGGCGGCGCCGCTGGTGGATTCGGCGGAATATGTTCAAATCGCCGAGAATGTGGTTAACGGGCAAGGATACAGCATTGTCCTTGATCTTAAAGGCCACGGAATTCCGGAGACAGAGACAGGCCTTCATCCTACCGCGTGGCGTGTCCCGGGATATCCGCTTTTATTGGCCGGACTGATGAGGCTGGGCCTGCCCCTGTACAGCGTGCTGTTTTGCCAGGTGGCGATAGACCTTTTCTCGCTGGCGCTCTTATTGTGTCTGCCCGTACCGCCCCGGATCCGTTATGTTGCGGCGTTGTTATACGCGCTGAGCCCGCAGAATATTCTTTTCTCGTCGATCATTATGGCGGAAACATGGCTCACGTTTTTCATGTTGTTAGGCATCTATTTTGTAAGCCGTATCCTGTCCGGCAAAAACACTGCCGGCGCGGCGGTCCTGTCCGGCATGGCTTTCGCTGCGGCTTCACTCTTTCACCCCGTCTGTCTGCTTTTCCCGGCGGCCGTGTTTCTGTTCTTGCTGGTTTTGCGCTATCGGAAGGCTGCGGGCCTTATGCTGATAGTATATGTGATTTGTATTGCACCGTGGATGATCCGCAACAGCGCTGTTTTCGGGGGGCCTGTCTATTCGACAAATGCCAACGTTTTTGCGCTGATACACAGGGTGCCTACGCTCTATGCCCCGTTTAACACGCCGGCAAATATCCGGGTGAGGGGCGAGCTGTACGGGGCGTACAGGGAAGAATTGGAAAAACAGGGCAAAACGGGCGGGAATATCGAGGTTAATTCCCCGATAGCCTTATCGCTCGGTGCCAGGCATGCCATGGCGGCGGTTGCCGAAAAGCCGTCGCGTGTTTTAACGGCCGGAGCGTGGAGTACGGCAAGGCTGCTCTTTTCGGGGCACGCGGACTACGGTATTTTGTTCAACTGGCCCTCATTTGCTTATAACGCGCATAAGCGCGGTTATGCCGGGGCGTTTAAGAAAGTGTTCGCCAACCGTCACGCCTGGATGATTCTGACGCTGAATGCCCTGGCGGCAGCCGTTGTCTGCCTGGGTATCGTCGGATTTTGCCTGATGATAGCCGATAAACGGCACAAGGCGCTGGCGGTATTAATGGGGCTCGCTGTGGTTTATATGCTTTTGGTCACGTTTCCGACAGGGCAGGCGAGGTACAGGACCTCGATCATGCCGTATCTCTCGGTCATGGACGCGTTTGCGATAGTGTTCATAGTCAGGAAGTTAAAGACATAGTTATTGCTTGACAGAGAAATAATTCTCGCATACTATATAGAGCACTCTGTAGACGGGAGAATCCCGCTCTGAGGAAAAATTTTCGCATAAGGGGACGTAGTTCAGTTGGTTTAGAACGTCAGACTGTCGATCTGAAGGTCGCGGGTTCGAGCCCCGTCGTCCCCGCCATTTAAACACCATAAGCCTGTCATGACGGCATTTCGTCGGCAGGCTTTTTTCATAGACTCCAAATCCTTTCATAGATTCCACCGGGTTTTGCACAGTTTTGCACAGCTAAGGCTTTTTTCGTTGCTCATAGTCTACCCGGTACGTAACGGCGAGGTTTTGGGCTTTAAGCGTACATTTAATTAGTCCAAAATCTCAATTCCGCGTTATTCTTTATTGACACTTACTGTATCGCGGAGTATATTTACGCTATGGGGTTTTAAAGATTATTATAAATTACGTAATAGGAACATTAAGTGTTGCCAGGGCAGGTTTACAGCATATGAATAAGAATAAATCTCTAAAAGCCATCTCGGCCTATGTCGGTGTTCGGTGGATTGCATCGGGGTGCCTCTTATTACTTGCAGTCGGTTATCTGCTTCAAGTGTTTTCGCCACTACGTATCAATACAGACTCCTATCGTCTCCTCTCGATGGCAGTATCCGCATACCATGGTGGGGGATATCTCGTTGATGGGCATCCAGATCAGTACCCTTTGGCTTATCCGTTTGTCGTTAAAACTCTGCTACAAGCGCATCTGGCAAGTTCTATGACACTTGTTATTCTGAATCTCCTGTGTTTGTTTGTCGGACTCTGGGTCTTGTACGCGTGGTCCAAACATCAGAACGGCTTGGCGGGCAGCATGTTGCCCGTGGTTTTCGTACTTTCTTCATGGGTTATGGTGAAGCACGTTACGCTACCCATAACAGACCTGCTTTACTTCGGAGTATCATCTGTTTTTTTATTTTTCATTTGGCTTTTCTGGCAGCAAGACGGACATCGGAAGTGGTGGTCTTTTTCCATCGCGTTAATTCTTGGATATTTATCGCTTCAGTGTCGTTCCATAGGCCTTATTATATTCCCAGCACTAGCGATCACCACTCTCTTGCATAGAAATATTGTTCCGTTCGTCGCTCGTATTCTCGCGAAAAGGCGGCAAACTCTCGGGATCGTATGTGTGTTTGCGGTTCTGCTTTTTCTTGTCGTTCTTGTCATTCGTAAAACAGGTTGGTATGAATTGCAGTTCGTGCGTTTTGGAAGTTACTTCCAGTGGTTGCTAGCCTCTGTTCACCGCGAGAGCATAGGGACGCTATTTCTCCAGAACATTCGCTATCGCATCCTTGAGTTTGGTGAGGTGTTCAGTAATTTCCCGAGTGCCAAAGCGGCGAAGTTTCTCCCAATCCAGTATCTTGTTGGGTTGATGGCGTGGTGTGTTGTGCTGTATGGCGCTTGGCGACTATTGCGAACGAAACATCTCTTGCCGTTGTCACTATATTTTCTATTGTATGCGGCGTTGATGTTTATATGGCCTTCGTACGACGCGCGGTTCTGGCTGCCCCTCCTTCCTGTTCTTGCCCTTATATTTCTTACGGGAGCGGACGACTTGGTATGCAGATGGCGATGGCCAGCTATCCGGCTGGCGCTTCAGTTCTACTTGATTGGTTTCATCGTTCTCGGAATTGTCGCAATCCTGTTTAGCACCAGAATATCCCTATCTGGTAAAGAATTCAGCGACCTATATGGTGACGGGACCACTCGAATGACGTACCGATTCGTTTTCCGAAACGGCAAAGATGTTGATATGGGCAAGGTAAGTGAGGAGCAGGTGCGACTACTGCGAATCTTCGAGCCATTAGCCAAGCCTTCTCCGTCCCAGGAGTAGAAAAAAAGGCGGCTTTTTTGCTTTTCGATGAAATATTCATAGCGGTGAATGATATGCGGGCGGACACCTTTTTCATATGAAACTTTCCGGCGACCTCTAAGCCAATCTAGAATTTGAATAGATCTTCATTTCGTGCCCCACCCCCTCTAGATCATAAATGTGGCTCACATTAAGCAGTAGGAGCTCCTGGACGTCGCGCCATCCCCCAACATTTGATTGCTATAGCTACCTCAAGTGCCGGCACCGCGGGGTATCGCAATCTACCTTGCGCGTTCGTTCCGCCTCCGCTGAACGCTCCGGCGGTGCTTCGCATATTATCCCGCACCAGTGTTCCTGTTAATATCTTCGACGAGCCATCACAACCTATTATTCATTAGGTCTTCCAAGTGTATCACGGGTGTTTCCTTCCGCCCTTAATAAAAGAAACCTACATGGCCTCGGCAAGGTGATTCCTCGGGAACCTACGTCCTTCCACTCGGACAGCCTCGCTGCGTGCGGTCCACCTTGACACTCCGTGAATTGACACCTGTCGACCTTCATACGGGGTGCAGGCTCTACCAAACCTTACTAAGATATTCCACTAAGATTTGGGGTCAGATCTTGACATTTGACAAAAGCGGCAACGCGATACAAGGTCACAACAATAATAGACGGCGATACCCTTGAGGTCATGCCCAATTGGAACTGGAATGAGCATGAGGGGAATGTTGTGAGGCCGGTAGGATATGACACCCCGGAATGGGGGCAACCCGTGTATCAGGAAGCGAAGGATAAGCTGACAGACTTGATTTTGAATAAGGAAGTCGAGTTTAAAAACCCCATAATGCATACATATGAGCGAGTGCTGTGTTACGTTTATTATCAGGGACGAAACGTAGTTGAATACTTTGGGAAATAGGGAGAACGATACTTGAGAAACATCCAGGCAAGTGGGAAAAGTGTCAACTGTCAAGACCTGACCCGAATGTTTCCCACCTCTATGGCCAGCTTGATCGAACGCATCAAAAAAGATTCGCTTATGGACCGCGTCAGTAAAGGCAGGGCTTACTTATTTATATGCTACCGCTATGAAAAAGGCAGCACAATCATCACATCTAACAAGACTTTTAGCGAATGGGAAGGGCTTTTTGACGATCCGGTGATTGCCGCGGCTATCCTGGATCGACTACTGCATCATAGCCAGGTTGTCAA
>JBDRBZ010000011.1:0-14883 GCA_043822175.1 Candidatus Omnitrophota bacterium | reverse complement strand
ATTGGACTTGAATGTGCCCCAGCCCATGATACAGCTGGCTAAACTCCTCGATGATAATTACAAGGAGCAAAATTACTATGACGTAAGAGACCTCGACAGGACAACCTATGACATAGAGGAAGAGAAGCTCTACAGGTCATATGCCGCTGACATAGGCGCGGGCGGAAAGCTCCTGGGTGAACTGTATAACAGGATCGAGAAAGATGTTATAAACAGGCTTTATGAGGCAGCCATGCAGAGGGTGCGTCAGCAGGTTGACAGGGCAACGCTTGAGGGTACGGTTGACCTGGATACAGGGGCCAGCGACCAGATAGAAGGCAATTACAGGCGGACAATAGACCAGATACGCGATTACAGAGACGCCGAAAGAAAGTACATAGAAGAGCTTCTGCTGGGCAACGTTGACATCACCGATGAGATGCTTTTCGACATGGGCAAGGGTACGGCCTATGTCTATGATACGGCGGATAAAGAATTTGCAGAGTCCATACGCGCCCTGATAAAACGCGCCTGCCCGTATTTCACGGATGAGGAGGCGCGCCAGTTCCTTAAAGGCATAGGCCTGAGCGAGATGCTGCATGAGTATGACCGCCTTTTCGAAGAGGCCGTGGCCGGGTATGATGCCGTGATCTTCCGCTATGAGGTCGTGCGCAACGTTTCGGATGTCAAGACGGCGCTTGACAAGGTCTGGTCGGGGCATATCGGTACGGGTACGGGCACGACAGCGAGGGGTGTTGCCAAAGCCTTCGCTGACTTCGGCACGGAAGAGACCAAGAGCTGGAATGCATATTCTACGGGCAATAACGGTGCAATCAAGAAATTCACTGATTATGAGAAAGACCTCGAGAATTTTATCAGCGAGGTAAGGGGCCTTGATGCAAAACGCAGCGACTTCTTTGAGAAATATACCTGGGTGCCTGTGCCTTCATCGTCTAACCCTGCCGTGATAAAACAGTATCAGGATTTTCTTAAAGCGCACACGGTGCCGGGGGTAACGCAGGTATCTTACAATAACAACCAGAATGCGGCCTACATACTCGGTTACTGGGTTGTGCAGACGGCTACCGAGATGATAAAGCAGGTGGGTGAAAGATACTGGAATTTCTATAAACATATTAACCAAAACCGCTTTAACCCGAATCTGGCTGATTTGTTTACAGACCTGTACTGGCAGGATCAGTTGGATGAAGCTTACTACTATTACTCAAACGCCCTTATGCAGCTCCTTCAGAGCCTGTTTGCCGGTACGTTTACCTACGGCCTTAATAATGAAGGGTCCGGCGCATGGTGGCGGCCCATGGGCGCCGAAGAGTCACTTAAAAATTACACCTATTACAGCAAAGATTATCCTGAACTGATGTATGCCGAAGTCGGAAGGCGCATTATCGAAGCCATGGTAGGGGCGTCATTCGAACAGAACGAGACGCCGACAGAGCTTGAGGCAGAGAAGCTTATATGCGCCCTGACGGGTGAGGATTTCGGCAATTACCAGTACAAGACCGATCCGTCAGAGCCTTCCGAGAGGATAGAGTATTTCGATCCGACATCAAGCTCGTACAAGAAGAGTGATGATATCTATAAATATGCGGTTATCGGCGACGGCAGGTATGCCTCCTATGACGAGCCTACCGGGGTAGATGTGAACGGCAACGGTATAGCCGGTGAAAAGGGTGTATCTATTGACGGCCTGTTCAACCAAAAGAAGGCAGAGCTTGTAGATAAGTTTATCCTGCACGGCGCTGCAGCGTCTGCTGTGTTGGCGGGGGCGACTCTGAATAAGGTTAATACAGGGGTTGCAGGGGCTGTCATATCCTCTTACAACGATACCTATACTGGCGTAGACAGCGCGATATCCTCTTACAAGAACAGCCTGCTTGACGGCAATAAACTTCAGTCTATTGTGGACATGGGTTCCAATCTGAAGACACTGCTGGCTGCCGGGTATTACGCCGGCGGGGAAGGCATAGCCAAGTTGCCGTTCGACCAGTTTAACCTTTATGACCTCTATCTGGGCACGAAGGGAAGCGGTACGACCGGGTTCCTGAATGCGATGGCAGGCCTTAATGCCGACAAACAGATGAAGCTCGTAAAAATACTGTACGGAGATATCTTTGACCCAAATATCATACGCTCCACGAATATAACCACATCTGTTACCTATGTAAAGGACAGGACGTTTGGCGGAACCAAGACCGACGGCCTCTTTGCCGAAGGCTCAAGCGACTCAGGCTCGATGGCGCCTCTCTGGGATGATATGCTCGGCGTCGCGACTACTGAGATGGATTTCTTTGACACAGTCATGAAGATGAATATGGATTACTTCGAGAACGGTTCGGAGGATTCCACATGGTTTGATGTGCTGACGGGCGCAGCTGTCGAGGGCAGGCGCAATGTACATGATTACGGGGTATACAGGTTTAAGGAGTTTTACGGCTTTGATACTTCCAACTTCACGAACGACCTTCTTTATGACTATGCCGAAGAGGCCGGCAATGAGTCGCTGAAAGCGCTCGGTGTTTACGCGCCTGCTTCAGGCAAGACACAGAACCGTGCGTTTGAGGACTGGGTAAGGTTTAATAAGGGGCTGGCTTATGACGTGTCAACGCTTGAGGATGGGGTGATAGCGCAGATACAGCGCGATGAGTCTGGCAAGGTGCTGCGGACAAAGAATTACGGCGATGAGGCGCTGTCGTATGATATGAACAGGATCCTCGAGGACGCGAACCCATACGTGTACAGCGTCGGCTTTAACACGATTTATTCGGCGTCTGCCTCAAGCGCGGGCGGATCCGGCACAAGTAGCGGGGCATCTTCATCAGGCGCGCTTAATAAGAGCGCAACAGTGATGCAGCAGACAGACAAGGTAAGCGGCACGCTCGGTCTTACCAGAAAGACAGCAGACAACACGGTGCGGACCCAGCGCGCGGCGCAGGACAAGAGCTATACGGTAATGGATATATCGTGGAAGGATGATACCGGCCTTACGCACATGGTGTCCTTCGCGGATTATTATGATTATGACGCGAAAGGCGTAAAAGGCAAACTGCTGGGCGAAGTCAGCTATACGGGCAGCGAGATAATGACAGTGCCGGGAGGCCTTACAAAGGAAAATTATGAGGACGTGTACCGGAGTGTGGCTGAGGCGGTCAATTTCAAACGCCTGCAATCCGGCCTAAAGGCGCTTGCGTTCGACGCATTGTCGCTCGTAGGCCTTATAAACGGTATCTGGTCTGGCATAGGCTTTGGTACAGGCCAATTCTATCTATCGCCGCTTCTTAATTTCGGATTCGGGTTGGGCAGGAGTAACATACTCGGCAGGGGCAGGCTCGCTCTGGGGCTCCTGGGTAAACAGGTGCCGGTTATCATCCAGGTTACGTTAAAGGGCGCAAGTTTTGCCATAGACGCGGGCGGTATACATGATGTGCAGCCTGATTGGCTGGATGTGGCAAACGAAAAAGACGCGGAACAATGGGCAAAGTGGGCGCAGGATGTATTAGGGGCAAGTGATACTTACTCGAAGAGGATGAGACAGAGAGGAGACGGTTCATACATCATAATTGACGGTGTCTATGTAGGGAAGATTAAGCCTGCTCACTGGTCTAATCCTAAACTTGACAAGAGTGACAAGGAGGAAAATGCATCAGCGCTTAAAGAATCTCAGGCAGTGCCTATGGCCGGATTTTATGCCGAGTTTGACCTGGATAAGCTCGGGCTCGGTTTGTTTGGATCTTTAGATGATACATTCTTCAAGAATGCTGCAGCTAAAGGCGACTACATAAAGATGAAGATGTCAAAACAGCTGCTTTCTGACGCGTTTATTAGCCACTTGCTTGACATGAAAGTACACGTAAGTATAGCCAGCATGACACTGTATTTCAGCGAAAATGTATCCGTCACGGGCAGATACGAAGACGGCATGTTCATGCCGGGCGAGACAAGCGCGTTTATCCGTGCTGACGGGACGTTCAGGAGTGAGCGTGTAAGGAGCCTTTACAACAATTATAAGTCTTTCAGGGGCCTGTACGCAAAGAACATGTCGCTTACAATGTTTGACGGCACAGTGGTAAGCGGTACACTCATTGTCACGAACGATAAATTCAGCAACGACGTGGCCGAAGACAAGAAGCAGGGCATAATGGTGCAGATGCTTACTGATTTCGATTTTGACGGCCAGAAATCAGCCATGGCCTTTATGGCGCGCAACTCTATCCAAATCATGAACTGCCGTATCGCGGGCCAGAGGGTCGCGAACTTCGGGTTCGACAACCTTACGCTTGCCCAGCTTTATATTAATTCTGTAAAAGGGAATAAGCTTTACGACAATCTCGCGTATCTCCTTACAAAAGGCGGCGCCGCGACGACTGCGGAAGAAGCACAGGAAAAAATGGGCACGCATGAAGGGAGAGAAGAGCTTAAGGGCATATTGGCGGGGATATTCGCGAAAAATTATAATCTGAAGTTTAAGGCGTTCGCGGCCGTTGACATGAACTATGAGATCGAGACAGTCAATGCCGCGGCCATGAAGCCTGTGTATAAATTGATGACCGCGGCCGCCATTGTGCTTGGGATTGTCTCGGCTGTGGCGTCTTTCTTCATAGGCGGTCCGGGGCTTGCCGCAGCCGTTATAGGCGGCATGATGAAGAGCGCCCTTATCTGGGGCGCTGTGGGCGCCGGTTGTTATACGGCATCGATCGTGGTCTCAAATTACAAGGGGCCGTCACTGTCGAGCATATGGGACGGCATGAAATCGGTTTTCCGCCGCTATCATTTCATGGGAGATCTCCGGGCAAAAGCCAAGAGGGACGCGTTTCTTAAGGGGGGATATGTCGATTTCATATTCGGGTTCGGCATCGGCAGGGCGCTTTCAGAAATTGCCGGCGGCCTTGTGCATGACGGCATGTTTAAAGGGTTCTCGTTTAAGGAATTCGGTAATGCCTTCGTATCCGGCGCCCTTCAGGGGGCCGCGTTTGCGGGCCTGCTCAATTTCATAGGCATGTTCGGAAAATTTAAGATGGGTGCCGAAATCTTCAAGCGCCTGTCTAAAATAACTAAATTCATGCAGAATAACGCGATGCTTACGGGCTTTATAACGCACGGTCTGGTAGGCGCGGGGATTGCTGTGGTAAACGGGCTGGTTCACAAGGCGATGGGCAGGGAATATGGCTGGAGTGACGCGGCAAGGGACGCCATGGCCGGATTTATTATAGGCGGCATAGGAGGGGCAATTCTCGGCGGTAGTGCCATGGGCATACAGTCGTCGATGATAGCGTTCGGTATTACAGGGGCGGCAACGGGCTTTGTGACAGGCTTTATGCGGGCAATGGCCCTCGGGTTGAGCCTTGGAGATACATTGTCCATGATGTTCATGGATACGGTTGCAGGCGCCTTGATGGGGATTGGAGCCGGCAAGCTTATAAGCATTCTGGGTGATCCGGTCGCAATTCAAGCCTATAAAGTAGCCGGCAAAAAGACATTTACATTTATGGGCGAACAATTTACTACAAAAGCGATGATCGCGGTCAGAACCGCTCCGAGGTGGGCTGTATTGGCGCTTACACCTGTAAATAATGTTTTCGCCAATGCCTTTGTCGCGAGGCTGTTATTCGGCGCCGGCCTCAATGTTATAAATGGGGTTATTGACGCGCGCATAACAGGCAGGTCGTACGGGTTTAAGGACCTCATGCTCGATGCCATCGTCGGAGGCGCAACAGCCATGTTGATGGGCAAATTGGGCCTGACTTCGGCCGCGTGGAGCACAATGGGCCTGGGGCTTATTGCCGGCACTGTAGGCGGTTTCGTGAAGGGGCTGATGGGTAACATGGATGGTCAGGGGATACTATGGTCGGCCCTTAGAGGCGGGATTATCGGCGGTATTCTTGGAATTGGCGCGTTCGCGGCGTCTGCTTCATTTACAGGCGGTTCGTACATTTACGCCAGCAGGCTTAAAATGCTTATGCAGGGAGGCAAAACAATATTCTCGGCTCTTAAAAATATGCACTGGGCCATAAAATATCCGCTCATTATCGGCGGATTCGCGGGCGGAAATTTTGCCATTGAACAGGCAAAGAAATTCTATAAAGACGGGATTTACGGCGCAAACGGCATAAACTGGCTTAACAGGGCAGACACAGTAGCGTCCCTTGCCAGAGGCGCCACGTGGGGACTTGTCGCAGCGTATGTCTTCAGCAGGGTCGGCTTCAGCCACGGCCAGATATTGTGGGATAACGTGCAGTTTATGACGAGCAGTTCGAGCACATTCGTGAAAATGCAGCTTAAAGGCGCGCTGTCATGGATGTATATATCGCCCATGTTTACGGCATTCAACGCGCTCTGGACGTCATTCTTCCACGAGGCAGGCATGCTGTTTAAGAAGGGTAAAGAAGCCGGTGACGCCAGCCAGGATAAGTCAGTGGGCGGCAGACTAATGGCAGGACTCGGCGGCGCCCTTAGCTACCTGGGAAATAACTGGATGGTGTTCGGACGAATGGCGTCTGTGGCGGCCATGACGTATGTATTGGGCAGATTTCTTTCGCCCAAAGCTTCCACAATGCTGCTGTCAGGAGTTTCGTTTGGTACCGCAATGCTGCTGTCAGGAGTTTCGTTTGGTACCGCTCTTGCTATGGAGATGGCTTATCAAGGAGTGTTAACAGCGGCTATAGTCGCGGCTGTATCCGGCGCGGGCAGATTGATAAAGGCAATGCCAGGCGCGTTTATCGCCCTTGCCGATAAGGCCGCGAATATCGGCAGGTTCTTCTCGCGTGTATTCTCCAAAGCCCGTGTTGAGAGCCCGTATACGCTGACGGGTGATGCGGCCATGTGGGATTTTGAGGGCATGAAGGCGCTGCTTTTCAGCGCGGCTACCGGAGCAAAGACCGGTCTGTGGATGGGGCCGGTGATGGGTCTCCTGGGCGGGCACAGCATGGCGACACCGGGCAAGGCGAAACTGGGTATAGGTCTCGAACCGGGGTATATGGCTAATTCTTTTATCCAATTTAGCCAGAGAGGTATTGTCGGCAAGGCTCTTATGCCGACTATGTTTGTTGGAAAGGGAATTTTTAAAGGAGCCCTTGCGATGCTCATGAAATTGGGCCCTGTTATAGGTTTTCTACTTAAACCTGTGGTTTTTGCCGCGAATCTGCTTATTGTGCGGCCCGCGAAGTTTTTTGCCGGCTTAGTAAAGAAGGCCTTCACCAAATGGACAGCGAAATGGTCGGCCAACTGGGCGCATGTTCAGGTTCCTGCCGCTGCCGGAAATACCGCATCATCCGCCGTAGGTTCGTGGCTTGCGCGGACAGCGCTACACTTTGATTCGACCCTGCGCGTGGCCGGGTTTGTCACGTTTGTGCACAAATTCCTAAGCCTTATGACTACAGGCAACCTTTTATTCGGTCAGAGAATTACGACAGGATTCTCGGACGGTATTGAGACGCAAGTGCTCGGTTGGGCGGCGCTTTTCATGATGCCGAGGTTTACGGTAAAGGAAGAGGCCCAGAAAACCATAGAAAAAATAGATAAGATGAACAAGGAGATGGTCAATATCAGGAAAAAGGGTGACAAGGCAACCAAGGCGGAGGCAGACAGATTAATCGCGCTTACCAAGGTTTGTGAACAACTTTTGGCTGGTAAAGGCATAAGCATAACGCTTGATGATGGTACGCGCTTGATATACAAGCCCGGTAAGGGATTTATGAGGCAGTTGTCGCATCACATGATGCTGGGGTTAGGCGCAGAGATCGTGGGCAGGGTTATGCAGAATAACTTCGAGCCCGAAGAAGGTTCAAACGAGATAAAGGATTACAAGGGCAATAAAGGCGATCCTCTGGTCCTTGTAAACGGGCACTGGATGAGGTTGGCGGTGCTCAGGAAGCATTACTCGCTGCGGGCCCAAAACATGTTTGACCACGTAGCCAATTTTGTCGGCGGGATCCGGTTGGCCAGGGCCTTTGGAAAACTTATGGAGCAGGACCCGCTTATGAAGCATTCAAAGGACAAGGGCATCCAGGACGGCCTCAAGAATATGCCGCTTAGCAGGCTGCAAAGGGCTCTTATAAAAGTGTTGGACTGGTATGAAGCGGCGAGCGCAGCGTCTGTCGGCCAGGCTGTCATGCGGTATTTCTGGAAAAAGGCCGTGGAGAGTGAGGCAAGTAAGCTGCAGAAAGATAAGGATGTGAGAAGCCTCGCTGAAGGCCTGGTTAGTACAGATCTACAAGTCCGCCAAGCGGCAGCAAAAAAATACGCGGCTGCGATCAAGAGCGGTAATCAAGAGCGAATGGTGAAGGCGCGTGTGGCCCTGGAGATAGCGAAAGAGATAAGAAGCAGCAGAAATGCTCTGATTAAAGCAGCAGAGGCCCATTCTATGGCTGAGTCAGAATATAGGGATACACAAAAAACAGGCGACAAAAAGAGAATCGAAGCAGCAAGACAGAACCGCAACGCGGCATTTCGCGCTATGATGAAGGCCGCTGAAATGCGCAGGCAGACGACTGTATCCGAAATCATGGAGAGTAAGAGCGCTATGCAGGGGCTTTTAAAAGCAGCTTATGCGAGTATATTCAAAAGGACCTCGACTATAGCCGGTATACAGGCTGCCAGGACATTCGGTGCTCTTGAAAATAGGGGCTGGTCTAATAAGCGGATTTACTGGCATGCCGAGGCACGTGCTAAAGCCGCGAGCACCACAGCAAAGATGTACCAATGGCGGACAGTGCAGATGCTTGCGCTAGCTAAAGTGGGCGACCCGAATCTTGCCGCCTCGCCTCAGCAATTAGGGTTCGGCCGCATGATGATGGAGTTTCTTGTGGCATCATCAAGATATTCAGGGTACATGGGGGCTATCAGGGCATGGAGGGCAGGGGCCGGAGCCCTGCCGAAACACATAGCTATCATGCTCGAGATGGGTAAAGGCAAGGAAATGGGCAACATGATGGGCCTTATCGGCGCGCACGAGATCATGCGCGCACAGGGGCAGAAAGGCAAATTCCTGTTTGTGACGACAACAGAGGATCTCGTGAGCCAGCTTGTGGGGAAGAACGCGCTTATAAAAGGTATCAGGGATTTGGGATTAACCGAGCAGGTGCCGATATTCCGCAGCGATACGGCGGCGGATAATAACGGGCTTACAAACATATTTACCGGTAAATCGGCCAGCGGCCGCGGCCACGGCATATACATCCTCGATGCGAAGGCTATGCAGAGCCATGCGCTGTCAGGTTCAGCCCTGACAAGGGGGCTTTCAGGCGGTGTAATCGATGAGGTACAGGTATTCCTTACAAGCACGCCTCTTATATACAGCCTGCCTGACGCGCTTTCAAAGCTCAGCCCTGTCAGGAGGGCTTTTATGATATCTGTTATAGAGAAGGTCTACAAGCCGGTTTATGAGTCAGTGGCGAGAGAAGTCGTCGGCGAGAAAGGCACCCGCATCGTGCAGGGCAAGGGGCAGGCCGACCTCGTAAGCGGAGATGCCAATCGAAATTCTCATATAGATGGCGGCAACGGTTCTTGGACGATATCAAGGACCACAACAGAAGGCGTACGGGCGAGGGAAAACATTACGAGGGCGCTTAAGAATATCCTTGACCTTGATGCTCTGGGACCGCAGGGCCTTGAAACCATCATACGCACGGTTACCACGGCCATAATGCTGCAGGAGGGCCAGAATTACCAGGCAACCTGGACGGCTGATGGCGCGTTTTTCGGCTATTCTCTTAAAAGCGACGCTGGCGAGCTCATGAAGGGTACTGTTTTCGGGGACACTATGCTTGCAACGTTTATCTCTCTTAAGCACGGCGCCTCTTCTGCGAAAGCCGCAGAGATCCTCTTCAGCCAGAAGTTCAGGGAAATTTCACCGGACCAGGCGCTTGAACGGTTCGGCGGGGCGCACCGTTTCAGCGTGGGCACAGGCACGCTGAAACCGGTCCTGCAGTCCCTGGGCCTGACAGGGCACATCATAGTCGCGATGGATGCTGAACCGTTATTGCGGGCGCAGTACAGGTTTGCAAGGTCAAGGGGTGATCTTATAAACTGCCTTGTTACACAGGCCATGGGCGCATTGAATAGGACTTGGGATAAGGTTCTTCTGACAGGAGGCAGGTCAGATTGCGTGGAGGTGCTTGATGCGATTGTTGGCAGGTATAAGAACAGTCAATACGATGTTGTACAGTATGTTACGCGATCGGGCGGCGCGGTGCGCGAAATATCATTACAATTAAAATCCACATCAAAGGTGGTAACCATAAAGTTCGCCCTGCGCGACGCAGGCAAAGGTTTTGGAGCAGCTATCGACGCGTGGGCAGACGCTAACCGCGATAACGCGTTTGATGCGAAAACAAAGAATGGTGTCACGGTCGCAAAAGAGATATTTATCGTCGAGAATATGCGGGAAGGTTCAAACCTCTTTAAAATAAAAGTCGTAGGCAAGATTATGGGCAACTATCGTGTCGATATAAACATAATCGGCGCAAACAGGTCTGACACGCAGAAGCAGACAGTCGGCCGCGCGAGCGAGAATACGATAGAAATATATGACCCTAAGACCGGAAAGATTATTAAGCGGCAGACTCGCGCTTCCGGGAGCGCCACTATATGGGAAGACGTCAGCAACCTAAGGAGCAGGCTGACGACGGGCCAGCGGGCGAAATTGGCAGAGATACTCGCGAAAGATGGAGAGGCCGCGGCCGGGCGTTACCTCGAGACGGTGCAGGACGCGATGGAGCGCAGCGCCGGCGCGCAAAGCGCTGTACAGATAGCTACGCATCGCGCGACAGACGCTAAACGGGCAGAGGCCCAGATAGGGCAGATGATGCGGGGATCCATTATAAGCGGGGACATCTTCACGGGCATGACGGCAAGGACGCTTGCGGCCGCTCCTAAGACAGAAGATGAAGCGCAAAGGCTGCTTGACAGCTCGGGCCTGCGCGTGGGAGAGGCCGATCAGATAATGGCGGCTGTTCGTGATGCTGTAGGCGGCGCCGAGGCATATTGCCGCGAGATCGGCGGCAGGATGTTCTTAAGCGAAAGGGCGCAGGCAGCGTTTAGCGCGCTGGTGGACACGCAACAGCAGATAAGCGACGCAGGAACGCGCCAGCGGGCTGGTACGTATTTCAGCATGAACTTGGGGGCGGGGACCATGATGGACGCCTCAAACTTGCTTTTCGGTACAACCAGCATGAAAGGCCTGATGGCCGACGGATTCCTCACAGTGAACACGTATGAGACAAGGGGCGGGTTCAGCTCGCTAATGACGATATTTGACGCGGCGGCAAGCGTAAACACTTTAAGCGCCGGATCTTTTGCTTTGCCTGACGCGGCCGCTGTCACAGCCATACAGCAGGCAGAGGACACAACGCAGGCTATTACCGATTATGTTTCAGAAAACCTGGGTTTTGGCTTCATGGCGGGTATGTTAGGGCGCGGCAGGGCAAGGTTTGAGGGGCTCGTGGCTGGTTTTGGAGCCGGAAAAATGACGCTCGGCGCGTTTACAGAGGGGCTTCAGAATGTTGGTTTGACATGTTCACTTGATAGTTCAGATAATGCCTCGGCCATGGCAACATTTATGCGCACTGTCGTGGGCGGTACAAGCGCCACGGTTGACAGGATGACCCGGGCCCTCATGACTGCGCAGATGCTCGACGAAGCAGCGAATATGAAGATGGATGCGCTTGACAAAGTAGCTGGAGCGAGAGACCAGGTGTTTGAGGTATTGAAACAGACGGGCAGTGATACTGTTAAGCATAGGCAGGCAACACAGGGTGTTGACAAAGCTAAAGACGCGTTTCTCGCGAGGGCAGAGGCATGGCTGGATTACGGGGCCAGGCATGGATTGGCAGCGGGTGTGTTGCGACTGAAGATGACGACGAGTGATGGCGTTGACTGTGAGCTCGCAGTTACAGTTAGTGAATTCTATGGATCTCAAGTAAACGGTTCCGCGGTACGGGATTTACTGATTGCGGAAGGCGGTCTCAAGGGCAAGGCCGCGAAGCTGGCTGTAAACATTGGTGCTAATGTGCAGAATTTACCGGTGTGTAAAGCCGTTAATGAATTAGCAGGTGCAAGGCCTACCATAAGGGATGTTGCGCGTAGTATATCTAAGAGCAACAGAGTGGAACAGTTTGTGGTCGCTCAATTGCTCGCACCGGGTATTACGCGCGCGGAGTGGGGTCGCGTCGTGACGGCCACTAATGAAATCAGGAGGGACATCGCGCCCAGAGTCAGCAAAGAGGAAAAGGCAGGCATTAATGATATGTCCATTGATGACATGCTCGCCATAGACAGGTTCGCGACAGCCATGGAAACGGGCAGGCCCGGAGGCATGACGGTTGACCGGGTGAGGCAGATGGCGGTCGAGAGCGGGCTCGCGAATAGCGCCGGCGAGGTCCAGGCAGACGCACGGCTCGTTATAGCGATGGAGCTGGGTGCGCAAAGGATGAGCGTGAGCGCGGAACAAATAGATTACCTGTGTGGCGGCCCGGTTGAAGCCGGACAAGACACATTTGGCTCATGGGAATACGGGACAAGAAGGGGAGGCCTTACGGATGTAGACAGGATGGTTGCCAGGCCCAGTGCAGATGCTGCCAATGTTATCGCTTCGGGTTCCAGGGGGACAGACGGGGTATTTAGCGTAGTGACAGGAGGCAGGCCGTTTACAGGAGAACAGAGGCAACCGGTTATGCTAAACATAGCCGAGACAGTCGCGGCATTTGCCGGCGCGCTCAGGCTCAGGAGCCGTGTTGAGGAAATTGACCGCAATTTCGGCACCCGGCTCGCGCCGACGCTTCGCTGGTCAGAGGCCCTTGATATTCAGGATCAGGATATGATTGAGTCCACGCTTCTTAGGTTTGTAAGCGACAGGGCCGCGATGCTTTCAGAGCGCCAGGCAGAGGTGCTTCAGGAAGTGAGTTCAATGCAACAGAAATCACAGAAAGCGGGCGAACTAACCAGAAGTACGGGCGTCCTGCTGGCAGATAAGATATTCGGAACAGCTGCTGGTAGGGACACGCCCCTTGTCTCCGCTGAGGCTGTCTCAATGGGTAAGGTGTACGCTGAAATGATGAGGGGTTTTGCGATACTTATTAACCCGCTTAGTCAAAATATCGAGGCAGATGTAAGCGCCGGTCTTGCCGGTGTCGCCAAAACATATGAAGCATCGGCAAAGACGTATGTTGACGCGGCGTTAAAGATCGATGACAGGCAGTCTGAACAGTTCAGGTCTGCCAGGGAGAGGGCGGTCGGGCTGTTCACGACAGCCAGAGACATCGCGATGGCGCAGCACATTGATACAGTGGCCAGGCTTGAGTCGCGCCTGGCTTCCCTTGATACGCAGATCATGGCCTCAAACAGAGAGCTGAAGGACGGTAACGTCAAAGCCGATCAAATACCGGACATAAAGGCAATGATAGCTCGCCAGACTGCGTCAAGGCAGACAGTATCCGATCAGCTTGCCCAGGTGAGGACTGTTCTCGGCGCGGGAAGCAGGTCCTATAACTCACGGATCGCGATATTCGGGCTTGCCGGTGTTATCGGGCAGGATTCAACGCCTGACGCTATTGAAAGGAGCGCCCGCGAGATCGGTATCATGACACGTGGCGATGATGGCAAGGTCACAGAAGACTTTGTCAGGGCGATGGCGCTTGCAGGGCTTAACATAGGCGCGAGAGACCTCACGACAGCCGCTGGTATTAAAGCCGCTAGAGACACTATGACCGGCATTTTCCGTGTCGTTGACAGCGCAAGGGCGCTCGATACAGCTCTGGGGACGAATATGGCCGGCACGATGGGTATCAGTGACGCTCAAGCTATAGCAGAGTCATTGCTGGTGCTCGGGCCGAGGTCTGAAGCGCTGATTGACTATGTGGAAAAACAGGCCGGCGGCTTAAGCGCGGATCAGAAAGCCAGGGTAGAGGATATTGTCAGGCTGGCAAGGGCAAACGCCGGGAAATCAGACGGTGATATAGTAACGGCGCTCAGGACGGACGGCGTCCAACACGTAGTTGCCGCGGTACGCGACGATGTGGGGCAAGGGCGCGAGGTGCAGGCCGAGAAAACAGTGGACGGCTTAATGCAGCGTATGCAGGCTGTCGCCATGCTCGCGAATCCTTTTGACAATGAAACACAGCTTTGGGTACAGGAGGCAGTGCACAAGGTGGCAGGCGATGTAATCGAGACCGGGCAGATAGAGACTGCCGAGGCAGGCAGGTCGGCCGGCAGGGGAGAGTCAGTCGCGGCCGGCACGGCATTAAGGACAGCCGCAGGCATGCTCAGCGTTGCCACATTGCTGATGGGCAGGGTTGAAGGCAGTCTTGACCAGTTCGATCAGTTAAGGAAAGCGCTGCCCGCTTTAGCGGAAAGAATAAAGAATCTCAGTGATAGTATACCCGGCATGAAAGCCCGGCTCAAACAGGACGATATGAATCTGCGCGGCGCGTTTGCGAACCTTGAACTTGAACGCGCGGCTTCCATGCCCACTGTATCAGGGGTGGTCGGCAAAAATGATATTCAGGCCGGGAGTGTCGTGATCCCTGCCGGCGTTGAGCAAAGGCAGGGCACCGCGGCATTGGGCGATCGCGGACAGCTCGAGATACGGCTTGCCGGGGCCGAGTCTGCACCCATGATAATTGAGCGTGATGCGCTAGAAAGAGAATTGGGATCAGGCCTCGAAAGAGGCGACAGGGTGTCATACCATGTGTATGCTGACGGACGGGTAATGGTCCAGCTTGACCTGCCGACTGTTGTCACAAGGACGTTCCGTGCCCGGGGCATCGGTATAGGCGAGGCAGAGGCAAGGACAATATCCGAGCATGTTGCCCGTGGCGGAACGGTTGAGGGCATAGCGTCCGGCATACACGGTGGCGCTGATATGAGCATAGTGATGAGTGCTATACGCGGTAT
>JBDRBZ010000010.1:0-7129 GCA_043822175.1 Candidatus Omnitrophota bacterium | reverse complement strand
AACGTGATAGGGTCAAGTATTACGCGTGAAACAAACGGCGTCATATATACAAGGACAGGCCCCGAAATAGGTGTCGCGTCGACCAAGGCCTTTACGAGCCAGCTGGTTGTGCTGGTGCTTTTGGCGCTGTACCTCGGCAGGGCGCGGAGGGCGCTGGCCGGCAAGCCTGCCATGGAGATATTGAACAGCCTGCATAAAATCCCGGACCTGATAGAAAAAGTGCTTCAAATGAATGACAGGATCGCGGTATGCGCGGAAAAATTCTTCAAAAAAACAGATTTCCTGTACCTCGGCAGGCATGTCAATTACCCTATAGCGCTCGAGGGCGCCCTGAAACTGAAAGAAATATCGTATATTCACGCCGAAGGGTACGCGGCAGGGGAAATGAAGCACGGCCCTATCGCCCTGATCGACGAGCAGCTGCCCGTGATTGTCATCGCGACCGAAAGCTCTGTCCATGAAAAAATACTGAGCAATATCGAGGAAATAAAGGCCAGGAGGGGCATAATAATCGCCCTCGCGACGCAGGGCGACAGGAAGATGGACAGGCTCGGCCTCGAAGAAGTGTTTCATATGCCGAAGACAATCGAGACGCTTTATCCGGTGGTGAACACGGTCGCGCTCCAGCTCTTCGCATATCATGTCGCCAATTTAAGGGGATGCGATATCGATCAGCCCCGGAACCTGGCTAAAAGCGTTGTCGTCGAATAGGGGGGACCTATGCTAAAAGGCGGTATTCTGATCATTGATTACGGCTCTCAATACAACCAGCTTATTGCAAGGCGCGTAAGAGAGAACAGCGTTTACTGCAGGATCGTTCCTCCGGGCATAAGCGCGAAAGACGTAATGGCCATGGAGCCGGCAGGCATCATTCTGTCGGGCGGACCTTCAAGCGTATATCTTAAGGAAGGGCCCAAATGCGACCCCGCTATCGTCAAACTCGGCATACCCGTACTGGGCATCTGCTACGGGATGCAGCTGCTGACCAAGATCTGCGGCGGAAATGTGCAGAGGACAAAAAAGCGCGAATACGGCAGGACCAGGTTGCTTGTCGGGACGCGCGGGCCTGTTTTTAAGGGGACCCCCCGCTGTTTTGTGACGTGGATGAGCCATGGCGATTACGTGTCGAAATTGCCTCCCGGTTTTCAGCGGCTTGCCAGCACCGACAGCACACGATACGCGTCGATAGGAAATGAGGAAAGAAAAATTTACGGCGTCCAGTTCCATCCCGAGGTCGTTCATACGGAGCATGGCGCCAGGATCATTACGAATTTCCTTGTAAACGTCTGCGGGTGCAGGAAGAACTGGACAATGAAGTCATTCGTAAAGAATACCATCGCTGACGTACGCAGGACAGCGGGCGGTGAGAAGATAATACTGGGCTTAAGCGGCGGGGTCGATTCCTCTGTTGTGGCAGCCCTACTCCACAGGGCGATAGGCAAAAAGCTGGTCTGTATTTTTGTGGATAACGGTCTTTTGCGGCATGATGAGGCAAAGAGGGTCAATGCCCTTTTCAGTAAGGGGCTGGGCATCAACCTTATCACGGTTAACGCCGCAAGATTATTCATGGACGGTCTGAGGGGGGTCGTCAATCCGGAAAAAAAGCGTAAAATCATTGGCCGCCTTTTCATCAAGGTTTTCGAGAAAGAGGCAAAAAGAGTGGGCAACGCCAAATTTCTTGCCCAGGGCACGCTTTATCCGGATGTCATAGAATCGCAATCCGCCTTTGGCGGGCCGAGCGCTGTCATAAAAAGCCATCACAATGTCGGTGGGCTGCCTAAAAGGATGGGGCTTTCACTCATAGAACCGTTACGGGAATTGTTCAAGGATGAGGTCCGAAAAGTGGGAAGGGAGCTGGGCCTTCCGGACGAGATACTTAAGCGGCAGCCTTTCCCGGGGCCGGGTTTGGCCATCCGCGTAATGGGCGCCGTTACAGCCGACCGCCTCGAGATCCTCAGAAAGGCCGACAGCATCATGATCTCTGAAATGAAAAAGGCGGGGCTTTATTACACACTCTGGCAGACCTTTCCCGTACTGCTGCCGATTAATACCGTAGGCATCATGGGCGACGAGAGGACTTATGAATTTGTGGTAGCGTTGCGGGCCGTTACGAGCCAGGACGGGATGACGGCCGACTGGGCAAGGATTCCTTACGATGTTCTGGGCTCGGTATCGTCAAGGATTATAAACGAGGTAAAAGGCGTTAACAGGGTTGTTTTCGACATCAGCTCCAAACCGCCGAGCACGATAGAATGGGAATAGGCGCGTGATCACCACAAGGATTGAAGTCAGGGAAAAAGAATGCATATTTGACGCGGTCGGGGAAGGTGTCAGAAAAGACATCGCAGACCTGGGCATCTCCGGCGTAACGGGCGTATCCTTTATCCAGGTCTATTATCTTTTCAGCGGCTGCAGGATCGCCAAAAAAGATTTGAAACGCATATGCGTTGACCTTCTGGTCGACAAGGTTACGCAAACATACGCGATGGGGCGCCCGTTTGCAGCAAGGACCGGAAAATCACTGCACGTTGTGGAAATTGCCTATAATCCCGGAGTCATGGATCCGGTCGAAGAAAGCGCGCTTAAGGGCATAAGGGATCTCGGGATAACGGGCGTTACCGGAGTTCACACCGGCAAAAAGTATATTCTGAGGGGCAGGGTTACGGGGCGGCAGATCGACGTTATCTCTGAAAAGCTTCTGTTTAATAAAGTGATTCAGCATCGTGTTCATGCGCGCGAGACTGACGTTGCCGGAGAGGTCTCGCCCTACGTGTTCAGGAAAATATGCGTGCCCGTGCGCGGCGCGTCGGTCCGGGAACTCATGAATATAAACAAGCGCATGCACCTGTTCCTGAACGCCGGGGAGATGAAGGCGATACAGAAATATTACGGGAAACTCGGGCGCAACCCGACCGACTGCGAACTGGAAAGCCTTGCGCAGACATGGTCGGAACACTGCAAACACAAAACCCTGCGTGGCACAATTTCCTACCGCGGGAAGCTCATCAGGAATCTCCTGAAGAGCACTATCATGCGCGTAACGGATAAGCTCGCGAAACCGTGGTGTGTGTCTGTCTTTAAGGATAATTCGGGGATAATAGAGTTTGACGACAAGTACGACGTGTGTTTTAAAGTGGAGACTCACAACCATCCGTCCGCCCTTGAGCCGTACGGCGGCGCAGGCACAGGCATCGGCGGGGTCATACGCGATCCGCTCGGAACGGGCCTGGGCGCCAAGCCCATATTGAATACCGATGTGTTCTGCTTCGGACCGCTGGATACGCCTCTCGGTAGTGTCCCAAAGGGTACGCTGCATCCCAAGCGTGTCATGAAAGGCGTGGTAAGCGGTGTCCGCGATTACGGCAACCGAATGGGCATTCCCACCTGTAACGGCGCGGTTCTTTTTGATGAAGGGTTTATCGGCAATCCCCTTGTCTATTGCGGCAATGTGGGGCTGATCCCAAAAAACATGTCTGAAAAAAGAGTCGATCCCGGCGACGTAATAATGGTTGTGGGGGGCAGGACAGGACGTGACGGCATACACGGGGCCACGTTTTCCTCGGGGGAACTTACCGAGGAGTCTGAAAGCGTATCAGGACAGGCCGTGCAGATAGGTAATCCCATCACCGAGAAGAAGGTCGCCGATACGATTATTGAGGCGCGGGACAAAGCCCTGTACAAGGCCATTACGGATTGCGGCGCAGGGGGTCTGTCGAGCGCGGTCGGGGAGATGGGCGAAAAATGCGGCGCAGAGGTCTACCTTGACAGGGTCCCGCTTAAATACGAGGGGCTTTCGTACACGGAGATATGGATATCCGAGGCACAGGAACGCATGGTGCTCGGCGTTTCCCCCAGGAAAGTCGAACGCCTTCTTAACCTGTTTTCCGCGGAGGGTGTTGAGGCCACGGTAATCGGCAGGTTTACCGACAGCGGAAGGCTCAGGCTTTTCTACAAAGATGAAATCGTGGCAGACATGGACATGGGCTTTCTTCATGACGGTTTGCCGAATATTAAAAGAAAGGCAGTCTGGAAGCGAAAACGTTACAGTGAACCGCGGGGGAAATGCCCGCCCGATCTGACCATCTATCTTAAGCGGATACTTTCCGACTGGAATGTGTGCAGTAAAGAATGGGTGATACGGCAGTATGACCACGAAGTGCAGGGCGCGAGCGTCCTGAAGCCGCTCCAGGGGCCGATGTGCGACGGGCCCGGCGATGCCGCGGTCATGAGGCCCATATTGGGTTCCAGAAAAGGCATTGCCGTATCAAACGGCATTAATTTCCGGTACGGGTTTATCGATCCTTACTGGATGGCTGCGTCCTGTATCGACGAGGCCCTGCGGCAGATTATAGCAGTGGGAGGGAGTCTTGACAGGATAGCGCTGCTTGATAATTTCTGCTGGGGCAACACGGACAGGCCCGGGACTCTGGGGTCGCTTGTGAGGGCGTCCCTCGCGTGTTACGACATCGCGACCGTGTATGGGGTACCGTTCATATCGGGCAAAGAAAGCCTTAACAACGAATATAAAACGCGTAAAGGGGTTATCTCCATACCTCCCACGCTTCTGATATCGGCAATCGGCATTATAGATAATGTCGAGCATGTGATATCCATGGACCTCAAAGCGCCCCACAATCTCTTATACGCGGTCGGGATTACTTATCCGGAGATGGGGGGCTCGCATTACCTGAAAGCGCGGGGGCATGTCGGAAACAGCGTGCCCGGGGTCAACGCCAAAACAGGCCGTGTTATGATGAATAAACTTTCGCGGGCCATTAAAGCTAAATCGGTTATCTCGTGTCATGACTGCTCCGAAGGGGGCATCGGCGTTGCGATAAGCGAGATGGCGTTTGCGGGCGGTGTGGGCGTTGACATATCCCTGAAAGGTCTTCCCGTAAACGGGAAAGTGGACAGGAACGACATAGCTCTTTTTTCCGAGTCAAACACGCGCTTTATAGCAGAGGTGCCGAAATCAAAAAGACAGATATTCGAGAAAGCAATGAAGGGTCAGCCGATAGGGCTTATAGGGGAGACAAAATCGTCACGTATGCTTCGAATAGAGGGCCTTAAAGGGGAGGTCGCCGTATACGCTCATCTTGACGAGCTCAAGGCTGCCTGGCAGGGCCCTTTCAAGGAGTGGTAAGATGCTTATCCGAAAAAAACCGCGCGTGCTGGTCATTAGAACCGCGGGGACAAACTGCGACATCGAGACCTCGTTCGCTTTCGAAGCATCCGGCGCAGTCGCGGAACGCGTCCACATCAACCGCCTTATATCCGGGGAGAAGAAGGTCGGCGATTACTCGATCATCGCGATCCCGGGAGGATTTTCGTACGGCGATGACATCGCCAGCGGTAAAATTCTCGCCAATGAGATAAAGTATAAACTTGGCGGCGACATCAGGCGGTTTATCCTGTCGGGAAGGCCCATCATAGGCATTTGTAACGGCTTTCAGGTGCTCGTTAAATCAGGGTTTCTCCCTAATGCCGGCGGCGGTTTCAGAACGGCGGAAGCCACGCTCAGCCTTAATGATTCAGCTAAATTCGAGGACAGGTGGGTTTATCTTAAGCATGAACACGGCCCGGGTGGTGCATCCGCATGTATATGGACAAGGGGCATCGAGCGCGTTATCGCGCTTCCCGTGGCGCATGCGGAAGGCAAATTTATAACCGCTGATAATGGCGTGATGCGCAGTCTCGAGAAGAACCGGCAGATAGTTTTTCGCTACACGGGCGCCGAAGGCTTGCCGGGGCCGTATCCGGTAAACCCCAACGGTTCTGCCGGTGATGTTGCCGGTGTGTGCGATCCCTCGGGTACCGTGTTCGGCCTTATGCCTCACCCCGAAAGGCATATTCAGTTCACACAGCATCCGTTCTGGACAAAAACCGGTAAAACCGGCGAGGGCGACGGGTTGGCCATATTCAGAAATGGTGTTGTATTCGCCAAATCATTATGATATAATCATCATCCGTAATGAAGAATACATTTTCAGAAGAGCTGGAGTCGCAAAACGACATATTCCATCCTGAAATTGTGGAAACATTTTTCGGGAAGCCCCGTCCGTCCGCATCAAAGCGCGATAATAAACCTCAGCAAAAAGTCGAGCCGTTATCCCAGAAGATAGTGCTGGCGCAAAAAAACAACACCATGGCCATTGTTTCGGCAGGGCTTGCGGTGCTGGCGATTGTCATGGGGGCGGGGCTGGTTTATTATGCCGGGGCTTTGAGACACGCGACTCAACAATCTCAAAAAACATTGCCCGCATCGTATAGTCCGGGAGCGAAAAACGATTTAAAGGCACCTCCCGCCGCGAAAACCGAACCAACGGGCGGCTTCACGGTCGTGACGGGCGGTATCATAGACCGCAGGCATGTGCGCGATGTCACGTTCGAGGGCGATGCCGGAAACTATTCCATTCAACTGCGGCAGGGCTTAAAGCTGTCTAACTCCGGGAATCTCGGCTGGGCCAGGGTATCATTCGACATGAAAGGGCCCATAGACCTGTCAGGCTCTGAAATAAATTTCCTTTTAAAAGCGGTTGGCAGGCCGGGCTCACTGCTCGTTATCCTGACAGACTCAAACGGTAAATCCTGTTCCAGACCCATGACTGTGTACCCCCGGTGGGAGTCAAAGACACTAAGGTTATCGGCATATGCCGGGTGCGACACGTATAAAATAGCGCGTATTAGCCTTGAATTCGGATCGGCTTCGATCGGGAACGCCGACAATAGCTCCTTCATCCTGAAGGAAATAACGATCCGGCAGTCAAACGGCGCGAATTTTTTCACAAGATAAAAGGGGGATCTTATGAATATCATCGCTGTAGCTAATCAGAAGGGCGGATGCGGAAAAACAACCTCAACCGTGAATCTGGCGTATGCCTTCGCGGAGAAGGGGAAAAGGGCGCTCATCATAGACCTGGATCCGCAGGCGCACGCTACCATGGGACTGGGCATACAGAAAGTGGACGTTAACGCGTCAACCTACGGGCTCTTCATGCAGGCGCAGGACAGGTCAAAGGAGATTTTCGATTACATCTCATATCTTTCCGACAAGGTTGACATAATACCCTCTCACATCATACTGAGCACCGTAGAGCATGAGCTCAAGGAGCGGGACAACGGCATACTG
>JBDRBZ010000009.1:0-8500 GCA_043822175.1 Candidatus Omnitrophota bacterium | reverse complement strand
GGGGCGGTAATATGGGCCCCGGCGGCATGGGCGGCGGTAATATGGGCCCCGGCGGCATGGGCGGCGGCAATATGGGCCCCGGCGGCATGGGCGGCGGCAATATGGGTTCTAGACAGGTTTCGCAGAAACAGGAAGCTAAATGGCCTGCAAATAACAAAAAGGATCCAAAACCCAACGCAGAAGAAAAGAACTGGTTTGAGAACCTCAAAACATGGGTTGCAGGTATACGCGGCAGCGCTAAAATTAATTATATTGAGTCAAACGGGGACTTTGAGTATAAAAAAGGCGTGGGGCTGATAGTCCTGACGGACCGCGACGTAGATTACGAGATAAGAATTGTGACGAAAGATTCTGATCTTTGCTACAGATATAACAGTAATATTATTTTTAAGTCCGACATAAAAGGCATGAGAGAGGAATTCGGAGAGGAATATTCGGTGTTTTTTGACCCGGAAAATAATTTCCTTCTTACTAAACCATTTAGTTTCTCGAAACTGATGGATTTCCATCCTGTGTCGTGGGGAACAGAGGACTTAAACGGTAGACAGTGTTATGTATTCCAGATGAAGAAAACGGATAATGCCGTTAGGTATATGCTTAATATCTTACGCGAAATCTCTTTTGCGGATTCGGTAACGGCAAAAGTCTGGATAGACACTCAAACGGGTTTGCTGATGCAGTATGAGATCTATGACAAGGACTCTGCACTGCAGGAATCATTCAAGGTTGTGGAGTTGAACGTTGATTCTGCCATATCTGATGATGATTTTAAATTAGAATTGCCGGAAACCATCCCGGTAATCAATGATGATCAAGCTCTTAGAAGAGATATCAGACTCCTGAAATATAGACTTGCTCCTGAAGCGTTTGCATTCGACTATAATAAAGAATAAAGGGGTGTGGTCTATTACTGCGTTATCCCCTCCGGATACTGTTTTGAGCAGACTGACAGAGCCCAAGATAGGGTTTATTATCTATGTAGCGGTAATCCTTCTAGTTTTTTTTCCTACAGGGATGAAACTAAACGAATTTGTCTGGGGCTGCAGCTATTGGGATGTGTGGAATGCTGTCTGGGGGATCCATTATGTTAAAATGGCGGTAATAACTGGAAAAAATCTTTTTTTCTCACATTGTCTGTTTTTCCCGCAAGGGGTTCATTTTTTCCCTATTAATTTACTTAATGCTGTATTGATTTTGCCGCTTTCCCTGTTTCTGCCGATTCCTATATGCTACAACCTTCTGGTTATAGGCAGTTTAATGGCAGCGGCAGTTGGGATGTATTATTTGTGCCGCTATGTCACGTGTGATAATAATGCAGCGTTCTTTTCCGGGCTGTGCTACGCGCTTATGCCGCTGAATATATCGTCGATTCATAACGGAACTGATGAAGCACTTTCCCTGTGCTGGATCCCTTTGTATTTCCTAAATCTCCTGAAAGTGTTAAATACAGGGAGTATATGCAATCTTATCCTGAGCATGGTCTTTTTATTCCTGGCCTCTTTAGGGTGTTTCTATTTTGGTTTTTCCCTGGTGATAGCGACTTTATTGCTGCTCGGGTATACCGTATTCATCAGGAATGAATTTCAGAATAAGCAGAAGGCTTCCATAGTTGCAAGGGGCTTTATCATCTTGTGTGTTTCATCGTGTCTGTGTTTACCTTTCTTTGTCCGGTTGATGAAGTCCTCGCATATAAGCGACCGAAACAGACACATATTAGGTGTTAATCAAATGATAAGGCGGCCGGATATTGTCGGGCTGAACTGTACAAATCTTAAAAATTATTTTAAAACATACTCATTTCAGGGAAAAAATGCCGGGAGAATATTTTGCATCCGTCCCCGGCATTTTCAAACCGCTGGCCTGCTTGACAATATCGCGTACCGCAAAACCGATGAGTTGCGGGCGTCAGATCCTGACCCTTTCAATGATTTCGCGGTTTATACGATTTATATTGGGTATATCGCTCTGGGATTCGGCGTATGGGGCGTTATCTCGAGAAAACGCGGTTTTCTTAAATTTTATTGGGCAATCTGCTGTCTGTTTTTCTTCCTCTTATCCGTCGGCAACTCTGTTTACTGGGGGAGCAGGGAAATAGGCGTGCCGTTCCTTCGATATATTCTGCCGTATAATATACTGGGGATGCTGTTTTCTTTTATTTGTTTTGCGATACTCACGCATCGTTTCGGGGCGGTCATGTATCTGGGGCTATTTATACTGGCGGGAACTGGCTTGAGGGATCTGTTAAATACCATTGGGCTGAGGCAAAGGAGTCTATATGCCGTACTGTTCTCTCTTCTGGCCGTCACTGAATATCTTTTGATAAGCCCGGTGCCTTACCCGCTGGATTACGCGGACGCGCGTGTACCTGATTATGTAACGAAGCTAGGGGATGTACCCGGCCGCGCCGTGATTGAAGTGCCTTTTCGCGATGTTATGAAATGCATGCCGGTCTCGGGGCTGTATTATCAAATCTATCATGGTAAAGATGTGATATATGGGGTAAACAGCAATAATAGTATGCCGGCAAGCTTGGAGGATAATTATTTTCTTGGCTGTCTCCGAAAGGTGAGTTCGTCGGGGCTGGTTTTGCCTGACTGGCGTACGGCCGATGAAAAAACGTTGTTTATAAGAAACAGGCAATTTGTCGAAAGAGTGCCTAAAGGCGCGTTTATTGAGGGTAGCGCGGTCTGTGATAGGATGAAGGCCGCAATACAGGAATTGACTGACTTGTTATTCTCGGGTATCATCCTTTACAAATACCCGCTGTGTGAAGAGGCCGAAAAGGAGTTATCATTTTTCCTGCGATTTTATCTGGGGGCTCCTGTCTGGGAATCCAGGGAGGCCGCTATATACAGATTAGGCGGCTGAGGCGCTATGGCATGAAGATCTGGGAATCATTAGCCTTTCAGAAAACCGGTCTTGTCTTATTGGGGATATTCCTGGCTTTAGTCCTGGTTGAGTCGGGCCTGAGGATCGGAGGCTTCATATGTTTGTCCCTGCGCGATCACAGTAACCGGGAATCCATGAAAGAGGGTAATACATATCGTATCCTGTGTTTGGGGGAGTCCATGACTTTTGACGTGACAAAGTATTCCTATCCGTATTTTTTGGAAAAAATACTGAATGAGGCGGATACCGGCGTAAAATTCAGCGTTATCAACGGAGGGATTCCCGGCACGAATACCAGGGAGATCTTATCAGGATTGAGGGATAACCTGGATAAGTACAAGCCCGATATGGTCGTAACCATGATGGGCATTAACGATGACGACGTCTTTCGCGAGTATGCGGGCTTTTGGAACATTCCCTGCCTGGGCGAAATGAGGGTATGCAAATTGGCGCTGTATCTTAAAGAGCGTATTTTAAAAAGAATTAAAAAGACAGCCGCCCCCCGTGAAAATAACCATGCAATCCCATATGATCTCCTGGACAGGAGGGTATATTATGTGGAACATGGAAAGGCTTATCAGACCGAGGGGAAATATCGTGAGGGGGAATCTATGTTGAAATTGGGTATCAAGCTGGATAAGGATAATCTTGTAGCATATATGGTATTGGCCCAACTTTACGTCGATCAGAAGAGATGGGAAGAAGCGGAAGCTGCGGTCAGGGAAGGCCTGGAGAGGTGTCCGATGCATGATAGATTGTACGCGACACTTATTTATATATATGAGCAGTCGCGACAATACCAGATGGCGAGCGACTACCACGCAAGGTTGAGGAATTTAAGGATGCGTTATTATAACAAGGCAACCAGGGAAAATTACATGCAGGTCAGAGATATAACTTCGGAAAAAGGGATCCGCCTGGTGGCCGTACAATATCCCCTTCGCGACGTAGCGCCGCTGGAAAAAATGTTGACCCCTTATGACGACATTACATTTGTCGATAATGAGGGGATATTCAAGGAGGCGCTGAAACACAAGCCGTACGAGGCGTATTTTAAGGACAGGTTTGCCGGAGATTTCGGGCATTGTACACCTCTCGGTAACGAGCTTTTAGCGCGAAATATAGCTGAAACCATCTTGAGGGAATGTTTCGCTAATAAATGATCCCTGAACAAAGATTTACCCGCCTTTGTGCCACTTCCGGGTTGATTTTACATGAGTTCATTACTATGTTATAATATTATCCAATGAAGCGGGATAAAGTAATCATAATCGGTTCCGGACTGGCCGGCCTGTCATGCGCTTTTTTTCTAAAAAAAGCCGGAATCAGGACCCATATCCTGGAGAAAGAAAAAACCTATGGAGGGATGTGCCGCTCTACCGAAAAATCAGGATTTATATTTGATTACAGCGGCCATCTTCTGCATTTCAGAAATCCGGAAAACTTGGTTCTTGTAAAAAAACTTCTGCGAAACAGGTTGTCCATGCACGTCAGGAACGCCTGGATCCACATGATGGGTATGTTCATACCTTTTCCTTTTCAGGCGCATTTTAATTTTTTGGGGGATAAAGTGGCCAGGGAATGCGTTGAAGGGGTAAAGCGCGCGCATTATGCTGAAAAGAGGCTCACGAAAAGCTCCAATTTTCTGGAATGGATAAAAAATCGGTTCGGCCGGGGTATCGCGAAGTATTTCATGATTCCTTATAACGCCAAATTCTGGACGATTCCGCTGAAAGAACTTGTGCCCGAGGGCTGGGCGGAAAGATTTATAGTTATCCCGTCGGCAAAAGACGCGGGGCGCGGATTTTTGGGCATTGACACCCGCAGATTGGGGTACAGCGCCTTTTTCTGGTATCCGACCGGAGGAGGCATCGGGCAGCTGACAAAGGCATTTGCCGGTAATCTCGATCCTGATTCGATATGCCTTGACTGCGGGGTAACCGGCATAGATCTTAAAAAAAAAGTGATCAGTTATGCAGGCGGCGGTAAAGAGCGGTTTGACCTCCTGGTATCCACGATACCGCTGCCCGAGTTGAGAGGGCTTATTAGAGATTTACCCGGTTATGTGAAAAGTAGTTTCGACAGGCTCCGATGGGTATCAATTCTCAATATAAACCTGGGGTTGGAAGGCAACTTGGGCCCTTCGCGTCATTGGATATATTTCCCTGAAGAGAAAGTGCCTTTTTTCAGGGTAGGATTTTATCATAATATTTCATCTTCGCTTACCCCTTCGGGGAAAGGAAGCCTTTATGCGGAGGTGTCGTATTCTGGAGGTAAGCCCATTGACAAGAGATTAATGGCCGCCTCCGTTAAACGTGGATTACACAAAACCGGGATACTGAGAAAAGGCGTGAAAATCCGCTGTGAGGAGATTAAAGATATCAAATACGGTTATCCGGTTTATGATAAGCGGTATAAACGGGCCACGGAAACTATTATACGGTTTATGTCGCGTAATGATGTGCTCCTTTTGGGCCGTTACGGCTTATGGCGGTATATGTCAATGGAAGATGTTATTTCGGAAAGCAGGAGGGTGGCGGATACGGTATCCCGTGTATGGCTAAAAAATGTTGACAAGATTATTTAAATTATACGATTATAGGCGCGTTTTGTGGGACATGGCGCTTCTGCAGTTTAAGGGCAGGTACGCGGGCTCGAAGCTTGGGATATGGTGGGCTATTATCATACCTCTTATCTTGGCCGCGGCCATCGGCTTTATATTTACGGAGGTAATGAACACGGACGTGCCTTTTTTCACGGTATTTGCGCTGGCCGGCATCATACCGTGGTTTTTTTTCGCCAACGGCATAACTGACGCAACCGCGTCTTTCGGAGAAAAATCCGCGATATTAAAGCAGGGTATATTCCCGAGAGAGATTATCCCCCTGTCGTCTGTGCTGTGCGACTTTACAAGTTTTCTTATAGGGTTTTTATGCCTCCTTCCTGTCTTTCTTGTTTTTAAATTCGGGATACTAAGACAAACTGCGTACGCCGTTTTTTTGATTATGGCGCAATTGTTTTTTGTGGCCGGATCGGGGATGATATTCTCAACCATAAACGTGTTCATAAAGGACTCAAGACATTTTCTGTCCGGCATCCTGATGATATGGTTCTGGGTGACGCCTGTATTCTATTCAACGGAAATGATACCCCCGGCTTACAGATGGATTTGCCTGATTAACCCGGTTTCCTGCTATGTCGAGGCCTACAGGAAGATACTGTATTACGCATGCCCCCTTTCCCTTTATGAGATTGCCGGTATCACATTGATATCGGCAGCCGCGTTCCTGGCCGGTTACGCCGTTTATTTAAGAAATGAATCCGAACTGCTTAAGAGGATATAGATGAACGCCATAGATTTAAAAGGTGTAAGCGAAAAATACAGGATAAAATTCGTAAAAAAGAGCGGCATCTGTTGGGAGGAGGTGCCGGCGCTTGATAATATCGACCTGTCCGTGGGGAAAGGGGAAACGCTCGGCGTGATCGGGGCCACCGGGGCGGGGAAAACGACTTTATTGAAGATAATCGCGGGCATGATAATGCCTGATGCGGGTGAGGTTAATGTTCGTGGCAGGGTGTCCGCGATCATGGAATTGGGCGCCGGTTTCAACCCGGAATTTACAGGCAGGGAAAATGTCGCTCTTAATGCCGGCATGTACGGTATATCCCGGAAAGATATGGACGTAAAATTGGGCGAGATCGAGGCGCTCGCGGATATCGGCAGGTTTATAGACGCGCCTATAAAATATTATTCCCAGGGTATGTTTATGCGCCTCGCCTTCGCCCTGGCTGTTTCGGTTGACCCTGACATACTGCTTGTGGATGATATACTGGCCGTGGGGGATGAGAATGCCCAGCGCAAATGCCTCGCGAAGATGCGCGCGCTGAAAGAATCCGGGAAGACGATAGTCCTGGTCAGCCATAACCTTGATATGCTGGGTGATATGTGCGGGCGGATTGTCCTTCTGGAGAGCGGGCATGCCGTAAGGGACGGTAGTCCGCGGGATGTCATACCGTACTATCTCGGACAGGCGGTGGTTCCTGACGGTCAGGTTATCGTCAGCCCGTCCGATAAGCCGGTTCGGAAACGCGGGCGGGGTGAGATCGAAAGAGGGGACTTTAAACTCTGTGCTGACGCGGGTAAAAAAAATCTGTCTATCATGTACAAAAATGACGTGATTACACGCGGCCGCGGGCTGAATGGTTCGTTTAAGACGGCCGGCCGGTGGTATCACAGCGGTGACGCGGATTGGGAGATTGCCGGTGAGGACGACAGGAGCATGCGTGTTATTATGGCATATGGGCCGTTAGGATCAGCGCTTATATGGGGTTTTTCTATTATTGACGGGCATACTCTTTCTGTCGATGTGTCTTTTAGCGGGACTGTGCCGGTCTTGACGGAGCAGTATCTGGAACTTGAGCTGCGCGACATGTTCGGGAGATGGGAGAACGCATTCGGGAGCGGTGATATCGGGTATTCTCAAGCGGTTAACAGTATACGGCCCGTGAGAATGACGCATAATAAACTGGATAACTTATTAGTGGCCGGGGATACGGTTACGCCGCAGGTCCTGCTTAAAAGCCGTTCCCATACCGGCAGGCGCGTGGTCAGCCTTTATCAGCCCGTAGACAGCGGTAGTCTGTGTATTAATTCAGCATGTATAATGCCGAAGACAGGCAGGCTTGCGGAAAAGGATAAATCAACATTTTTTAACGGCGAAATAAAGGTTGGCGGCAGCATAAACCGGGCGGATTTGATCGAGGAAGAAGAATGCGTCAAAATCGGCAGGGGGAAACTTTGCTTTGCTTTTGACAGGGGCAGGGGGCGCGTATTTTTTTCTGAAAAAGAGCTGACAAGCGGACTGGGCCTTTATACATCGATCCGGTCAGGTGGGATATGGTTTGACTCCTGCCAGGCGGCATGGGAGGCGGAAGATGTCTCCGGGACTTCGATTTTAGTAAGGGGTGATTGGCCGCATCTGCCTGTTTCACAGAGATGGAAGCTGGATGTTGTAAATGAATCAGAGATAGGATGGGAGGTCCATATGGATACGGCAGGGCAGTGCGAAATAGAAATAGAACAGGCCAACATAATGCTGTCCGCTGACTACGCGCATTGGATGATCCCGGGTAGTGATCAGGCCGGAGGCGCGTTTCCCGGCGAATTTACAGGGGATTATGATATATTTCCTTTCCGATTGTGGTACGGTCTGTCAAAGAGCCTGCAGGCGATGTCCGCGGCGCTTCCCGGGATTGTATTCGAGGATAAGACGGAAGGGGGCACCATACGGGCGGTTGTGGAAAACACGGATGCGTTTTATAAAGCGCGGCTCATACAGTTTCAGAGGACAAGGACCGAGCCTGCGCAGTCCGGGAACCGGCTGTATTTTAAAGGGATCATCAGGATAAAGATACAGGAGCCTACCGTTGCCTGACGCTATAGCCGTGACACATGGAAGACTGAGCGTGGTCCCTGACAGGTTAGGGATTCACGTGCTTTGGGACGGTGTGCATGTCACCGGAGGCGTGGGCTTGAATACAGCCGTATGCGCGCATGGGGTATGGCTTGATTCCAGCAAAGCCGGCTGGCATACAGTTGAAGCGGGCGGCA
>JBDRBZ010000008.1:0-3977 GCA_043822175.1 Candidatus Omnitrophota bacterium | reverse complement strand
CCTGCTCCAGGAGAAAGGCCGCCAGAAACGCGATCACTATGCCGCTCATGGCCCCCATAGAATAATTGGCTTTTACGTCAGGAGAAAACGGCACCCTGGGTATAGTGGCCTTGGCGACCAGAATAACCGGGTCGATTTTGGCGGCTGCCGCTATCTGCGCCTCCTGCAATTTTTTCTTAAGTTCGCCGTAGAGTTCCTGATCCATAATTATGTCTTTTTTCAATTTCGCGTATTCAAATTCCTCGCGGGGCAGCGCCCGTAAGTCGCCCCTCAGCTCGTCTATCTGATCCTGCAGGGCCATTACTTCGGGATAGTTTTTTGTGTACGAACTGAGCAGTTCTATCTTGTTGGCTTCCAACCCGGCTATCTGATTTTGCAGGCTCTCCGCGGTGCCGATGACCCCCTGGGTCGTAAGCATCTGCAGCCTTTCATTCTCTTCTTTCAGCTTAGCCGTGACATCGGTCAGCGTCTTTCCCACAAAATCGGTCACATCCTGGCGGCTCCGGTTTTTTTCATCGAAAGTCTCGTTCTTGACCGTATCAAATATGGCATTGGCGAGCGCGGCCAAAAACTGGGGATCTTCCCCCGAAACCGTTACGCGCACCAGAAACGTGTTAGGCACATTGGTTACCGAGACCATGCCTCTCGTTCTTCCGACAAAGGAACTGACCTCCTTATCGTCCATATCGCTTTTAATATATCCTATTTTTCTCAGGGCCTTCTCGATTATGGTGGGGCTGTCGGCCATCCTAAGATAATCATCGATCCGGTCAAAGGCCTCTGTCTGCTCGCGGAACCTCGAGGAAGACACATACTCCTCGGGCTGCACGCGTTCATACAATTTGACCTTAAAAACGACCGAGGCGCGGTATACGCGCGGCTGGAAATTCGTGTAGATGACAAAGGACATGAATATAACCGTGAAAACAAAAAGCACGAGCCATTTTCGCCTCAGCAGGATCTCGGCGAAATCCTGCAGCGACATCTCGCGTAATTCCATCAATTCCATTATCGCTTTACTCCGCGCTGTCTTTCTTCAGTATCTTATCCCTTAAAGGGTATATCTGTGTCTTGTAAAACCACCGTAATTCCTTGCGCCATTGAAACATATCGGCTGTTACAGTATCAAACCCGCCGAAAAGGCTGCTCAGCTGTGAAATGGCGCTTATAGACGATGTCCAAAACTGCTGGGGCACGTATATCACATCCCCGTCATTAATGTAATAAGCGGGGTCATCCTTGATACCGGTTCGAAGCGCCCTGAAAATATTCAGCCTCCTGGCGACAGGGGCATCCGTAAAATTATTGCTCACCACTATAACGCTTTCGCGTTTGCCGCCGGGTGAAATGCCTCCGGCAAGCGCAATCGCGTCAAGCACAGTGATGCTTCCCTGAAACGTGTAAGCGCCCGGATATTGGATTTCGCCGAATGCCGCGAATTTTTTGCCCGCCAATGAAACCAAGTCAACAGTCACTGACGGATACCGGACATAGACAGCCAACTTTTCCTCTATGATCCCCTGCAGTTCATCCATGGTCAGACCGGAAACCTTGATGCTTCCTATTAACGGATAATTAATGACTCCGTCAGGATTAACGACAACCTGCTTCACGGAAAGGTCGGGGTTCCTCCAGACAGAAAAAGAAAGGGTGTCTCCCATGCATATTCTGTAGGCCTCTGGCGTCTCCTCTCCGGGGAAAGGGCTTTCCCAGGATCCGAACCTCTGTCTCTGAAACTCCTTCCCCTGACAAAAGGCCTTCATTGAGATAAGGCCCACAGTACCCAATATCGCCATTATAGCGGCTAGTATATGAATACACTTATAGTGTTTTGTCATGTTCAGATTAGAATATACCCCATATGCCTACCTTTGTCAATGCCCACCCTCATCCTCTACGTTTATGCAATATACGCTCCCCTCCTGGGCTTTAACCTTCTTTTTGACATACGCGCAGATATTGGTTAGTTCGGCGTATGATTTTACCTCCTGCTTCTCGTTGCTGACACCTGCCAGGGAAACACCCATTATAGGGAACTTACGGACATTGCCCTCTCTGTCACGCGCGATAAAATACCCCTGGCCAAGATCATTCGGATCATACAAATCTCTCACCTTTGACGTGAATATATCCACAATCGCCTGCCCCACGTCATTGGCCCTGTCAGGGGTGGTAACTATGACAAAATCATCGCCTCCCTCGTGGCCTATAAGGTCATCGGGGTTCCCTTTATCCCGCACGGCCTCTCTCATTATGTCTGACGTCATTTTTATCGCCTCATCCCCTTTGTGTATCCCGTATTTATCGTTAAAGGCCTTGAAATTATCCAGATCACTGTAGAACACAACGAATTTTTCTCCGCCTTTTATCCTTCTTTCCACCTCTTCCATTATAACGATGTTGCCCGGCAATTTCGTCAGGGGGTTGGCGTTTTCGGCCCTGTCTTTCATTCTCCTCAGCTCATTTGTCATATGGTTAAACGCGCTGCCCAGTTCTTCCAGCTCATCCCCGGTCCCGATATTTACCTGAGCCTCAAGGTTGCCGCCCGCGACAGTCCTGGTAAAACTGTTAAGGGCCTGTATCGGCAGGATGATAATTCTTGACAGGATCGTGGCAAAAACAACGTTTGCCGCCAGGACCAGTATGACCGTAACTATTATGGGATTGTAAATCTTTTTGAAGGCCTCCTGTATGTTTCCCAGGGAATATGTGAGCTTTACCACATATTGATTATCCGGGTAAAAGGATATATACAGCTCTGTCTGGTTAAGCGGTTTATCAATGAACCCGTAGAGCCACCTATTCTGTCCGGTACGACAGATTTCGTCAAACCTTTGTTTGTCCTGTAAAGATACCTCCTTGCCCTTAACAAGCACCGAAACACCGTCCAGTATTTCCGCTATAACGAACGGGTCCAGGGTCTCCACGACAAGCTTTTTAGCCCTTTCCTCCGGAAGCTGCCGCATGCCCGGGACAATGCCCAGAAGGGCGTTCCGGGCTATATGCGCCCCCAGGCTCGAGCGGAACTGGTTAAAAGAGCTCATGCTGTCCATCGTATTCTTGAGCTCTATCGACGTAAACGCGCCAATTAAAAAAATCGAGAATATGACCATCAAAAATATGAGCCGGTACTGAAGTGTAGTTTTCTCAGCCATATACAGTCCTCTCTTTTTAGCCTTTCAGCATGTTTGTCAGCCTTTTTTTGTCAAAATTATCCATTCCGATAAATTTTACTCCGTGAAAATTGCCTCTGTTCCACGTAACCGCGCCCCTGGCCATTATGGGTATCCTGTGTCCCGGAAACGTCAGCTCAATGCTGATTTCCGTGCCTTTTTCCATGGGTTTCTCCGTCTTAATCCTGATGCCTGTGGTGGAAATGTCTTCTGATACGCCGTTTTCGCGCGTGCGGATTCCGTCACTTTCAATCCAATAAACAACGTTTAAACTGTTTGCCCAGCGTTTGCGGCCGCGTTGATTGTATCCCTGCAGCTTAGACATGATCCGGTACCATCTCGTTATGTACAGCAGGTACGATATGATACCCGCGCAAATAACCATTTTGACCGCGTTCGCCGCGATGTACCCGGCTCCGGGAGATTCGGACGGCAGAACACCATACCGAACGGCCTCGATAATCGGAAGGATCGGGGGGTTATACACAATTGCCTTTAAAATGCATAGCGCGCTATTTACGGCAAACAGCGCCTGGTAAATAATGGCCATCAGAGATCCCGCCGTTTCCATTCTTATGATCAGAAAATAAAATATCACCAGCGGCATGAGCGTAAGAAAAATCCTGATCCCGATATCGTCACCCCGCCCGACCACATATCCGAGCACCATTAAATGCGACGACTCGCGGGCCATTACAGTGGTTATTACGTTGAAAAAAAACAATAACACGTAAAACACGCCCAGCAGATTAATGCCCGCGGGGATTTCCTTGAGGTCAGCCCCTGTCTTATTCACCTTATTCA
>JBDRBZ010000007.1:0-4952 GCA_043822175.1 Candidatus Omnitrophota bacterium | reverse complement strand
GCAACCTCATGCCCGAACTGTCGTTCGGCACGCATTTTTTCCAGGATCTGGTCGAAACAAATATTTTTTATGTTGCGCTCTTTCCTGACAAAGAAGGGGTTGTCTTTAACAGACGGTGGTTTGCGCGCGTAAAGGATGTTTTTCCAGAAATCATGCCGCAGTCGGCCAGGTTTGAGGGGGTTATCAGTGTCTATGACACGGGCGGTACCGGGCTCAGGATAATGTCTGATATCGTGTCGCAGAAAATAATGTGTTTTTTTAACGGAACCTGAAAAAATCCAGGAAAGGAGCTGACATGCCGAAATATGTGTTTGTCACAGGGGGCGTAGTTTCGAGCCTCGGTAAAGGTATAGCTTCTGCTTCTATCGGAAAACTGCTGGAGGCAAGGGGATTAAAAGTGACGCTTATAAAGTGCGATCCCTATATAAACGTGGACCCGGGCACCATGAATCCGTACCAGCACGGAGAGGTTTATGTGACCGATGACGGGGCAGAGACCGACCTGGACCTGGGGCATTATGAGCGCTTCACAAACGCCAAGCTGACAAAAGACAACAACATAACCACCGGAAAAATATATTATTCCGTGATAACCAAAGAAAGACGGGGGGATTACCTGGGCAAGACAGTGCGGATCATTCCCCATATAACCGACGAGATAAAGATAGGCATAAGAAAGGCGGGCGAGGAGCGCGGCGTAGATGTCGTGATCGTGGAAATAGGCGGGACCGTGGGTGACATAGAGGGACTTCCTTTTCTCGAGGCGATAAGGCAGATGAAACTCGAGCTTGGAAGGGGCTATGCGATAAATATCCACGTGACGCTGGTCCCCTTTATAAAATCGGCCGGGGAGATAAAGACAAAACCGACCCAGCACAGCGTCGGCGCGCTCAGGGAAATAGGCATTACGCCGGAGATAATACTGTGCCGGACAGAGAAGCCCCTCACGAAAGAGGCCCGCGAGAAAATGTCGCTTTTCTGCAGCGTTGACAAAGAGGCGGTCATATCCGCCGTCGATGTGAAAAGCATATATGAGGTTCCCCTGAAATTCTGGAAACAGGGCCTGGATATCCTGATACTGAAGCTCCTCAACATGAGATACGGTGAAGGCAATCTGGCGGACTGGAAAAAGGTGGTGGACAAGGTGAAGCGCCCGAAAGGCGAAGTGCGCATAGCAGTGGTCGGCAAATACATTACCCTCCAGGACGCGTATAAATCGATATACGAGGCGCTGGCGCACGGCGCGATTGCCAACGACGCGCGTCTCGTGATAAAAAAAGTCGACTCCGAAGATATAGAGAAAAATGACGCCTCGAGATATCTCAGTAACGCGCAGGGTATATTGGTGCCGGGCGGGTTCGGCAACCGCGGCATAGAAGGGAAGATTAAAGCGGCCAGGTATGCCAGGGAGAGGAGGATCCCGTTTTTCGGCATATGTCTCGGCATGCAGACGGCTGTTACGGAATTTGCCAGAAATGTCGGAGGCCTCACTAAAGCTAACTCCACCGAATTCGATAAGGCCACCGGATACCCGGTAATAAGCCTTATCGAGGAGCAAAAGCGGATAATCGATAAGGGCGCTACCATGCGGCTTGGCGCCTACGCCTGCCGTCTGCGGAAAGGGACCCAGGCGCACCGCGCTTACAAAAAAGAGGATATAGAGGAGCGGCACCGCCACAGGTATGAATTTAACAATGAATACAGAGAAGCGCTTGAGAAGGCCGGCATGGTTTTCTCGGGCATTAATCCCGATAGAAATCTCGTCGAAATCGTCGAACTAAAGAACCATCCGTGGTTTGTCGCCTGCCAGTTTCATCCGGAATTCAAGTCCAAGCCTGACGCGCCTCATCCGCTCTTCCGCGAGTTTCTCAAAGCGTCAGTCAAGGGCAGGTAAAGCATTGAGACGGGAACACAGAACCCGGTGACGCTTTTTATAACCTATTGGAAATCAATGAGTTGCCAAAAGCGTCATCGATACACGGTAGGGTTTAGGAGGACAGGCAACCCAAAGCCCGGACGTACTTGTCGAACGCTGTTTTGCATGATATACTATGTCTATGCGTCTATGCTGTAATTACCTTCTAAGGCCCATAATATGTGGCTGGTTGATTTTATTTTGTGTTTCGCTGCAGGTGCATTCACAGGACAAAGACACCTTTACGCTTCAGGAGAAAGTGCGCATTTACAGGGAGATTCTGAAGAAGGAAAGAGATCCCCAGATCCTCGCGGAAGCGCATTTCAAGATCGCCGGATTTCTTGAGGAGATGGAGAGGGATACCGAGGCTACGGCCGAGTATCTGAAAATCGTGCTCAACTATCCTGAGGTGGATAAATACGCCAAAACGGCTGAAGATCGCCTGAATGCCATTTATGACGAATTCTCCGAGAGGAATACGGCAGTGCCCGAAGGAATGGCCTCCGGCGATGAGACAAAAGACCCGGCGATTTTTTTCACCTACATAACCAGCCTGTACGGCACATATGTCGACCAGGGCAAATACGACAAAGCCCTGCACCTGCTTAAAAAACTCGTAAACATGGATGTGTCAAATCAGCAGTATTATGAGGATATCGGCATAATATATCTCGACGGCTACAATGACGCTGACACCGCGCTTGTCTATTTCGGGAAATTGAAGGAGCTCAACCCTGACCATCCGAAGGTCTACACTGACATGGGATTGGCTTATGAAAAGAAGGGCAATATCGAAATGGCCATGAAGTCGTACCAGAAGGGCATAGAGATGAGCCCGTTCAACACATGGTCTATTTACGGCCTGTCAAGGCTGGAGGCGCTTAAGCTGGCTAAAGATAAAAAGCTGGTTAAGGACTGGTATTTTCTGGGGCCGTTTGAGAATCCTGATATGGCCGGCATCGACGTTAAAATGGGGCCCGAAGACGACGGAAAAATTGTGCCCGAAAAGTCGTACAAAGGATTGGGCGGCATGGATATTAAATGGATCCGCCGCTTCACGTATGATGACTCCGGCTATGTAGACCTGAACGGCCTTTTCGAGAATCATGACGGGGTCGTCGCTTACGCGCTTACGTACGCCTATTCCGAAAGCGACCGTGACGTCCGGATGCGCATAGGGTCCGATGATCCTGTGACCGTCTGGCTCAACGGGGAAAAGGTTTTCACGAAGGCCGTGGTGTTAAGGCCCGCGCAGCTGGATAAAGACATTGTCGACGTTGCCTTCAAAAAAGGATGGAACGAGATAGTCGTCAAATCCGCCGAAAGTTACGGCCGCTGGGGATTTTATTTCAGGATAACTGATAAAGAGGGGAACTCCCCGCTCAATATTATATTTGATCCCCTTAAGGATACTGCGCGAGCCAGGAACATATGCCGCAGGCTCAGCATGCAGAAAAAAATGCGTATCGCCAGGACATCGGTCCTTTACGGCACGGCCGTGCTTATGTTTCTCGCGGGCCTTTATCTGGTGGTGAGCAACGTGATAAACAAGGTAAAAATAAGGCAGATGAAGGAGGATTTCATAGCGAGCGTTTCACACGAGCTCAAAACGCCGCTGGCAGCGATAAAGATGTTTACCGAAACTCTGAGCATGGGGCGCGTAAAGGAGGAAGGGCAGGTCAAGGAATATTATTCCACCATAATCCGGGAGACAGACCGGCTGACGCGCTTCATAAATAAAATTCTCGATTTCCAGAAGATTGAGAAAGGAAAGAAGATTTATTCGTTCGAGCGTGTCAGCGTCAGCGATATAGTCAAACGCGCGGTAGACATCTACAGGATGCAGATCAACGATGAGCGCCTGGTAATCGAAGAGGAATATGAGGACGGCCTGCCCGAGCTTGAGCTGGATGAGGACGCGATGCTCGAGGTGTTCCTGAATTTTCTCACAAACGCTTACAAGTACTCGCTGGACGAGAAATACATCAAGGTAAAAACACAAAGGCAGCTTAAGGATATTACCGTGAGCGTGACTGACAGGGGCATGGGGATATCGAAGGATAAGGTCACGAAGATCTTTGATAAATTCTACAGGGTTGACAGGGATTCGACTAAGGATATAAAAGGCAGCGGCATAGGCCTGGCGTTCGTGAAGAGCGTGGTGGAGGCGCACGGCGGCAGGATCGCCGTCCAGAGCCAGATGAACAAGGGCAGCACGTTCATGATCAGCCTGCCCGTGTCGCAGTAGCGAAGCGTTTCGCGGGATATTTCGCATTTGAAAAATAAGGATATTGTGGTATTATTGATGTGATACATACACCCAAAAAGGAGGGGGTAATGAAGAAGAAAATACTGGTCATTGAGGATGAACGGCCCATTCTGAAAGGGCTCATGGATAACCTTAAAGAAGAGGGATTTGATGTAGTAGGCGAGAGCCTGGGCAAAAACGGCCTGAATACCGCTATCGGCGAAAACGTGGATCTTGTCCTGCTCGATCTCATGCTGCCGGACATGAGCGGCCTCGATATTTGCAAGGAAATCAAGAAAAAGAAGATAACGCTCCCCATTATAATGCTGACCGCCAAAAGCAAGGAAAGCGACAAGATACTGGGGCTTGAGCTGGGCGCGGATGATTATATCACCAAACCGTTCAGCATCAATGAGGTGCTGGCGCGTATAAGGGCGGTGTTGCGGAGGGTGGTTGTCCATGATAAGGCCAAGAAAGAAAAACTTGAGGGGTATGAATTCGGTGAGGTGAAGATAGATTTTGTCAAGCTGGAATCCTCTAAAGGCAAACGCAAACTGAAACTGTCCAAGAGGGAATACGAGGTCCTGGAATACCTGATAAAGAGGCGGGGAGAAGTAGTCACCCGTAACGACCTCCTCGATGTGGTGTGGGGGTACGAGACATTCCCGACCACGAGGACGGTTGATAACTTTGTGGCCAGAATCAGGAAACAGATCGAAAAGAATCCGGCTAGGCCCCAGTATCTGCTAAGCATAAGGGGGGCGGGGTACAAGTTTATCGACGAATAAT
>JBDRBZ010000006.1:0-2456 GCA_043822175.1 Candidatus Omnitrophota bacterium | reverse complement strand
TTCTTCAGTGGTACGTTATTAACCATACACTGGCATGCGTTGTGCCGGCCATGTTTATCGCGGGGGCTATAGCAACGTTCCTATCCCAGGCCTCTGTTATGCGGTATCTCGGGCCGGACGCGAACCGTCCCCTGGCCTACGCCGTGGCATCGGTCTCAGGGATTATCCTTGCTATATGTTCCTGTAGCGTGCTTCCTATGTTCGCCGGCATTTATACCATGGGCGCCGGGCTTGGGCCCGCAAGCGCTTTTCTTTATTCAGGCCCGGCTATCAATGTCATGGCGGTATTTTTATCCGCGCGCGTTCTTGGATTTGATATCGGTTTGGCAAGGGCGGCCGGCTCGATCGTCTTCGCCTGTGTTATAGGACTGCTCATGGCTCTTATCTTCAGGCGATCCGAGCATGCTCGCGCCAGGAAAGCGATGGAATTGCCTGCGCCTCCACACCCCACAAGGCCGCTCTGGAAGACAGTGCTGTATTTTTTGTGTATGGTATTATTTCTTGTTTTCAGCGATTGGTATAACACCAAAGATGTCACCATTACGCTGAAAAACGGCACCGCAATGAAAGCGAATATACAGTATTCCACGCAGGATTTTATCGAGGTGAAAGAATACGAAACCGGCGGCAAACCGGCTGTAGACAATTTGCGTTTCAACAGAGCCGATATAGCCGAAATAAAACCGGAGGATAACTTTGTCATGAGGGTCCATGCCATTAAATGGTATTTGGCGGGTTTTATGGGCCTGTCGATACTTATAATGCTGCGGCGATGGTTCAAGAAAGACGAGATCCGGCAGTGGCTCGTCGCAACATGGGACTTCGGGATGCTGATAGTGCCGCTTCTGTTCGGCGGTGTATTCATGACCGGATTTGTCGGAGCGCTGCTTTCCGAGAAGACCGTTGCCGCCTGCGTGGGAGGGAATAGCCTATTCTCAAATTTCTCAGCATCCTTTATCGGAATGTTTTGGTATTTCGCTACGCTTACCGAAATACCGATTACGCAGATGTTGATAAGGCTCGGTATGGGTAAAGGGCCGGCGCTCGCGCTCCTTCTGGCAGGGCCGGCGCTATCCGTGCCAAGCATATTGGTTATCAATAAAGTCATCGGGTGGCGTAAGACGCTTGTCTTTTGCGCGCTCATTGTAGGTTTTTCGACTATAACGGGGTATATCTTTGGAATGATGATACGTTAAATATCGGAGGCGTAAAATGAAAATAGAGATATTGGGGGTCGGATGCCCTAAGTGTAAACAGCTTACCGCGAATGCCGAAGCGGCGGTAAAGGATCTTGGCATTTGCGTTGAGATATCCAAGGTAACGGATATTGCCAGGATCACCGAATACGGCGTGATGATGACTCCCGCATTGGCTGTTGATGGTACTGTCGTGTCAACGGGAAAAGTCCTAAGCAAGGACGAGATTAAAAAGGTCATATCAAGATAGGGAGGATAAATTGAAGAAACTATTTCTCGTTCTTCTGGCGGTTGCCGCGCTAAGTAGCAGCGTAATAATTCTTGCGCCGTCAGTTTGGGCAGGAGAGGCCGCAAAAGACGCGCATGTTATCGCCTATTATTTTCATGGGACATTTCGCTGTACCACCTGCCATAAGCTTGAGCAGTATTCTAAGGAGGCAATAGAAGATAACTTTAAAGATGCGCTTGTGTCCGGAAAACTGGAGTTTAAAGTAATCAACGTGGAAGATAAAGGCCATGAACACTATACAAACGATTACCGGCTTTATACCAAATCGCTTATTTTGTCTTTGGTTAAGGACGGTAAGGAAGTAAAGTGGAAAAATCTTGATAAGATCTGGGAATATGCCGGTAATAAGCGGAAATTCATCGATTATGTAAAGGGCGGGGTCACCGATTTTCTGAAGGAAGCCGAATGACGGGGATATTTATAGGTCTTACGTCAGCGTTGTGGCTGGGGATCCTGACATCCATTAGCCCGTGTCCTTTAGCCGGTAATGTGGCTGCCATTTCTTTTCTGTCCAAGAGGATAACGCATCCGGCGCTCGTGTTCATTTCAGGATTGGCGTATACGCTTGGGCGGATGGTTTCGTATGCTGTTCTGGGATTGATTATCGTCCATTCCCTATTAAGCGTTCCCCAGGTTGCGCAGTTTCTACAGAAGTACATGGGCAAAGCCTTAGGGCCGCTTTTAATTCTTACAGGGCTCATCTTGTTAGAAATAATTACTGTTCGTTTACCGGGACCGCCGCTCTCACAAAAACATCATAACAGGCTTGCAGAATCCGGCGCCCCGGGCGCCTTTTTGCTTGGTTTCATTTTTGCCCTGGCGTTTTGTCCGATTTCAGCGGCGTTATTCTTCGGGAGCCTTATCCCTTTAGCGATTAACAGTAAAGGCGGCATTATTCTGCCGTTTGTTTACGGAATTGGCACAGGGTTACCGGTTCTTGTATTTGCCGTTGCCATTGCCCTGGGCGTGAC
>JBDRBZ010000005.1:0-17392 GCA_043822175.1 Candidatus Omnitrophota bacterium | reverse complement strand
GGTGCGCAAGAATAATCAATATGGCTTTTTTTGTGGTAAGCCGGGTATTTTTGTTTATCAATAGGAAGCCCATGTCAACTATGATGTCCGATGGAAGCAGATTATGCTTTTTGGGCAGCAGGGCGTGACTTTCGATATATTCTGCCTGTATATTAATGGCAGAATCATTTGCGCCGGTGTGTACGGTTATGGGAGTTCCGAGGCCTCCTTTAGAGGATGACCGCAAGATAGTCCAGAATTCATTTTCTGCCATGGTTTCTCCTTTCTGTTCTGATTTTCCCGGCAACAGGGCAGTTTCTCCCCTTCTACTATAGTAAAACGTATATTTTCGACTTTTTACTGCAACAAAAATGAAAAAATCGCAGAAAATGTTGATTGTTGAGACCTGACCCCAAATGAGGGGTGGCGCGGGTTTGACTGCGGAGTACGATTAGGGTATAATAAGGGCATGCTGAAGACTAAGATTGTTGCGACGCTGGGGCCTGCCAGTAACTGCTACACCGTACTCCGGAAGATGGTCATGGCCGGGCTGGATGTGGCGAGATTCAATTTTTCTCACGGGGAGCATGAAGAACAGCTCGCCAGGATGAACCTCATAAGACAGATCAACAGGAAATATAGGCGGCGCATTCTTATACTGCAGGACCTCGAGGGGTTCCGCATCCGCGTCGGGCGTTTTAATCGTACTCAGGCAAAGGAGCTCAAGAAGCACGGTACCGTGTTTCTTGTGAAAGGCCGTGACACAGGAGACCCGGCCGTTATACCGATCGATTACGCCGGGGACATGAAGAAGATACGGCCGGGCCAGGACATATTTATTGACGACGGCAATATAGCGCTCAAAGCGGTCTCCAACTCTCAAAAACAGGTAAAGGCATGCGTGGTTGTCGGGGGCATCCTAAAGGAAAGAAAAGGCATAAACATGCCGGGCCTGCGCATACCTTTTTCCGGCCTCACGCACAAGGACAGGGTCGATCTGGAGTTCGGCATAAAGCATAGGGTGGACTGGGTGGCGCAGTCATTCGTAAGGACACGCAAGGACATAGAAACGGTGAAACGCGCTGTCAAGCCGCATTTACCGGACTGCCAGGTTATCGCTAAGATAGAAAATAAAGAGGCCATTAAGAATATAGACGATATCATCGACGCCTCGGACGGAATAATGGTCGCCCGCGGGGATATGGGCGTTGCCCTGCCCATATACGAGATACCAATGATACAGAAGCTTATCATACGCAAGTGTAACCAGAAAAAGAAGTTCGTCATTACGGCTACCGAAATGCTTGAACACATGACCGAGCATATACGGCCCACCCGCGCCGAAGTCACGGACGTGGCGAATGCCATACTTGACGGGACAAACTACGTGATGCTATCGGCCGAAAGCGCCGCGGGGCAGTACCCCGTCGAATCCGTCAGGATGATGAACGAGATAATCAAGTTTACGGAGATGTGCAGGAAGAAGCACCGTCTATAGAAAATAGGAGGTTGAATATGCGTTATCTGGTTATCGCGGCTTTGCTTGCCATGTTCGCGGCAAACGCGTGCGCAGCGCCTGTCCAGCAGAAAAATGTCACCCCGAAAAAGATAGAGGTTGATACCAATTATGACGGCAAGGTTGACAGGACAGAGTATTACAGCGATGTCGGCATGATTGAGAGAGTCGAAACCGATATAAACGGCGACGGGCGCCCCAATGAATGGCTGTACTACGAGGAAGGTAAGGTTGTAAGACAGGAGCAGGACACGAATGACGACGGCGAGCCTGACGTGTGGGTGCAATATTAAGGAGGGTTAATGGCCGGAGCGAAAAAATATTCTTTTAAAACCGTTATCTTTGACCTGGACGGCGTGATAACCAAGACCGCCGTCACCCACGCGGCCGCGTGGAAGGAGACATTCGACGGGTACCTTCGCCTGAGGGAGAAAAGGGACGGGGAGCCGTTTAAGGAGTTTGACCACGGCCGCGACTATCTGCCGTACGTTGACGGGAAACCGCGCTATGACGGTGTTAAGAGTTTTCTTGAGTCAAGGGGCATAAATATCCCGTACGGCGACCCGTCAGATGCCCCGGATAAAGAGACTGTCTGCGGCCTGGGCAACAATAAAAACATCAAGTTTGTCGAGGTGCTCGAGCGTGACGGGGCAGAGGTGTACCAGGGCACGGTTGATTTCATAAACGAGCTGCGGGCCGGGGGCGTCAGGATAGGCGTGGCTTCCTCGTCCAAGAACTGCGAAGGCATACTGAAGTCCGCGAAACTGGACCACCTGTTTGAGACGCGCGTGGACGGCGTTGTCTCTGAGGAACTCGGGTTGAAGGGTAAGCCCGAGGGCGACATTTTTGTGACGGCCGCGCGCAATCTGGGCGCTATGCCGGCAGAGTCTGTGGTGGTGGAAGACGCGACGTCGGGTGTGGCCGCGGGCCGGAACGGCGGGTTCGGGTTTGTGCTGGGTGTGGCGCGTAAAGACAATAGGGACGACCTTTTCAAAAACGGGGCAGACGCTGTCGTGAAAGACCTTTCCGGCATGACGGCCGGCTGGGTCGAACAATGGTTTCATAGGAAACCGCTGCCGTTTGACGCGTCGTGGGACAAGGCGGACAAGGATAAATTGACCCTGCCGGATGATAAGGCCGGGATATGCGAAGTGTCCGTAAACCCCTGCTATACCTCGAGCGCGAAAGAGGCGCTTTTCAGAAAAAAGGAAATAGCGTTTTTCCTTGATTACGACGGCACACTTACGCCGATAGTCGACCGCCCGGATCTCGCGGTCATTGCGCCGGACATGCGCTCCGTGGTAACGGAGCTCTCGAAGAAATGCCTGGTCGCTATCGTGAGCGGGCGCATGAGGCAGGATGTCGAAAATCTTGTCGGCATAAACGAGCTCATTTATGCGGGCAGCCACGGGTTTGACATAAAAGGCCCCGGCATTTCCATGACACACCCCGAGGCCGAAAAGGCGATTTCCGTGGTAAATGAGGTCATAGCCGGGCTTACGGCCGAACTCGGCGATATCCCCAACATCATAATCGAGAAGAAGAAGTTCAGCACGGCCGCGCATTACAGGATGGTGGATGAGGGAAAGTATCTTTCGAGGATAGAAACGGCCGTTAAAAAGGCTGTCGCGAAACACAAGAGTTTACGGCTTATGTCAGGGAAAAAAGTGTTTGAGATACTGCCCAACATCGACTGGGACAAGGGGAAGGCCGTCAGGTGGGTGGTGGAGGCGCTCAAGATCGACTGGGAAAAGACTAGTGTCGTGTATATCGGCGATGACGTGACGGATGAGGACGCGTTCAGGGCCGTCCGCACCAGGGGCACGGGCATACTCGTGTCCGAGAAATTAAGGCCCTCGACCGCGCTCTTCGACCTGCGCTCGCCGGCCGATGTCAAAAAACTGTTCGAAAAGGTGCTGGAGGCCCATAAATAAGCATGGACGCCGGTTCTGCGTGGATGATTGCATATGACCGTTTTAAGCCCGCGGAAGAAGGGTTAAGGGAAGCGCTCTGCACCCTCGGCAACGGCTATTTCGCGGCGCGCGGCGCGTCTGCCGAATCTCCGGCATCGCGCATTCATTACCCCGGCACCTATGTCGCCGGTTTATTCAATAAGCTCCCTACTGTGATCGCGGGCAGGACTATTTATAACGAGGACATGGTAAATATCCCCAACTGGCTGCCCGATAAGATGAGAATAGGAAAACACGAGTGGCTTGTCCCGTCGGAAGAAAAGATTCTTTCATATCACCAGGAACTGGACATGAAGCGCGGCATGCTCTACCGGAAAGTGGTGATCGAGGATTTTAAGGGCCGCAGGACAAGTTTGGAGCATGAGAGAATAGTCAGCATGGCGGATCCTCATATTGCCGCCATCAGGTATACGATGGTACCGATGAATTACGATGAATGGGTCGTGATGAGGTCCGCGATCGACGGTTCCGTGCAGAATACGGGTGTCGCCCGCTACCGGCAGCTTAATTCCAAGCACCTGAAGTTTATTTCTTCGGGCAAAGCCGGCGGGGACGGGATATATCTTGCCGTAAAGACGAACCATTCCGGGGTGGAGGTCGTGGAGGCCGCGAGGACGCGTATCTTTAAAGACGGCAAAGAAGTGAGGGCGCTTACAAGATTCGTCGAGTCCAGGGAGAAGAAAAGCGTGGGCCTGGAGTTCGGCGTCCATGTGAACAGGGGCACGCCTTACGTTATTGAGAAGATAGTGTCGGTTTACACGTCCAGGGACAAGGGGGTCAGTAATACCGTCGCCGCGGCGAAAAAAGCTGTCATGGGTGCCGGCAATTTTGAGGAGATAGCAAGAGCGCACAGGCATACATGGGAGCACCTCTGGGACAAGTTCGATATCGAGGTCGCCGATGACGTATTTTCCCAGAAAGTGCTGCGCCTGCACATATTTCATCTCCTGCAGACAGCGTCCATGCATAACACGGATATCGACGCCGGGCTTCCCGCCAGAGGGCTGACGGGAGAGGCGTACAGGGGCCACATATTCTGGGACGAGCTTTACGTGATGCCGTTTTACAACCTGCACATGCCTGAGATATCCAAGGCGCTTCTTATGTACAGGTACAACCGCCTGCCGAAGGCGCGCGAGGCCGCCAGGAACGCCGGGCACAGGGGCGCCATGTTCCCATGGCAGAGCGGATCGACGGGGGAAGAGGAGACGCAGGTCATGCACCTGAACCCGCTTTCGGGCACGTGGGGCCCCGACAACAGCCACATACAGCGGCACGTATCTTTCGCGATAGCCTATAATGTCTGGACGTACTGGCGGGCGACCGGCGACAGGGATTTTCTTATACGCAACGGCGCCGAGATGCTGCTTTCGATCGCGCGGTTCGGGGCGAGCCTGTGTAAATATTCTTACAAGGATAAAAGGTATCACACCGAGGGGCTGATGGGGCCGGATGAGTTTCACGAGAGGATGCCGGGCGAACAAAAGGCCGGGTTTAAGGATAACGCGTATACCAATCTCCTCATAGCGTGGCTGCTTTCAAAGGTGCCGGAGCTTCTGGCCGAATTACCCGGCCGCAGCCTGCACGGCCTGCTCAACCGCCTGAGGATAAAAAAGGAGGAGCTTGACCGGTGGGACGATATCTCGCGCAAACTTTGCATAGTGATAAATAAGGACGGGATCATAAGCCAGTTTGACGGGTATTTCAAGCTCAAAGAGCTTGACTGGGACGCGTACAGAAAAAAATACGGCAATATAAAGCGGCTTGACAGGATACTTAAGGCCGAAGGCAAATCCCCCAATGAATACAAGGTCGCCAAGCAGGCCGACGCGCTTATGGTATTTTATTTGTTTTCGGTGAAAGAGGTGAAGCGTATCTTCGGCCGCCTGGGATATGAGTTTGATAAGCACATGATGCGGAAGAATTACGATTATTACATACACAGGACGTCGCACGGTTCGACATTAAGCAAAGTCGTGCACGGGTACCTCGCGCACGTGCTCGGGAAAGAGGAAGAGTCGTGGTCGTGGTTTCAGGAGATCCTGAGGTCAGACATCTATGACACCCAGGGCGGCACCACGCCGGAGGGCATACATGTCGGCGTCATGGGCGGGTCGATCAATTTTGTCATGAGGGATTTCGCCGGCATAGATATCAGGGATGACGCCGTGAAGATAAACCCGTGCCTGCCGAAAAAGTGGCGCCGCCTGAGATTCAGGTTCATTTTCAGGGGGCACTGGGTGCATTTAGTGGTTGTGAAGGGCAAGATTGTCCTGCGCATCTCCGGGACGAGAGGCAGGAGGTTCCCTGTGCCGTTCGACATTGGCGCGAAAAGGTATCATTTTTATTGCGGCGAGATAAACGAAGCGGCTTATTAACGGGCCGTTAAATGGAGGCGTGAAATGGCTGAGCAGAGGGTGCTTATTGTGGAAGGGGATCTTGCCCTGTCGGCGGTCCTGAAGGGCCGTCTCGAGGATATGGGTTACCTTGTGGACCGCGTGTCGGACGCGGGTAAGGCGCTCGAAATTCTCGAAAGGGCATGGGTGGACCTTATGGTGATGTCCATGATACTGAAAGGCGGCATGACAGGGCTCGAGCTTTTAAGGGAAATCAGGCGGAGAAAGAGCTATTCGGGTATTCCAGTTGTCGTCGAGTCGAAGAGGGCCGCGCTCAGGAAGACTTTTGAGGCGATGGGGGTGGAGAGCTTTTTCTTTAAGCCCTATCCCATAGATATTTTCCTTGAGGAGGTCCGTGATATCCTCACCAAAAAAATACTCATCCTGGACGATAAAAGAAAGCTGACGAGTACCATGATCGCCCATATCATGCAGTACGGTATCCATATCGACGCGGTGGGCGATGTCAATAAATTTTACGCCAACCTCACACTGAAGAGGTACGCCCTCGCCGTGGCGCCGTACAGGTCAGGCAATACCATGGCTGACAGGATGGTATACGCGGTCCGTGCGAGCGGAAAAAACAGGTCCACGCCCATCATAATATATCCGCCGGCAGGCAAGAGCCTCATGAAGGCCGGTGAGGCCCGTGAGTTTTCGGTGCGCAAAGAATGGTGCCGGCAGTTCGGGGACTGTTCGTTTATAACGAGGGCCGATTCCAGAAAGAAGTTCGCTGAATTGGCTAGCATGTATCTCGGGTTTCAGATTAAGTAGGGCCGGCAGCGCTACATCGCCATCGATTTAAGAAGCGCGGTAAGCACTTTTTTTTCCCTGGCCGGCAGTCTGATGAATTCCAGCCCGATCCTGTATTGCGGGTCTTTCCCGGAGCTTAATCCCTCAACAGGCTGCAGCCACGCGATGCGCGCCCTGGAGTATACGGGTTTCTTGTACGGCGGGATCTCGAGTCTGATCATGATCTTATCGTTTATTCTGAGCGGCGTTTTTGTGAGCGCGCATATGCCCCCTTCCGAAATGTCGATAGTCTGGCAGCGTTCTGTCCTGTCATCGGGATAGATGAGCTCAAGGGCCGTTTCGTGCCGGATCCTGCGGAACTTCCTTATTTCAGCGCCCACGTATACCTTCTTCACGAAAAGCGTCTCGAGCAGCTGCTGAGTGGTGAGATGGCCTTCGCCTTCAGGGAATGACAGGACGCCGACATTTATGAATACATTCTCGAGTTTGATCGACTCGAAGTATTTATTTACGCGTTTCTTTATGCTGGCGCACAGCTTATCGGCCTTCTTTTCGGTGGCCCTGGGGTATATTATGGAGAATACCCCGTTTCTGTCGTCGAGCGAAAGTATTTGGGGCGCGGCCTTTTTATCCCCGTCCGCCTCTTTGAAGCAGTCTTCCATGATCGATCTTAGGTCCGCGAAAAGATCTTTTACTTGGGTCTTGATGCGTTTCCTGAACTGCCGGAACTTGACCATGGACAATTCTATGAGGTACAGGGTATCATGTTGCGCGAGCATGGCGTTCAGGCGGTCTTTGGACTCTTTATTGAGCGCTTTGAGCTCGTAAATTCGGGGGATGATGAAGTAAAATTTGCTTCCCACTCCGAGTTTCGACTCGACCCATATCTCCCCGTGGTGTTTCTCTATGATTTCCCTGCAGATGGATAGCCCCAGGCCCAGCCCTTTCCTGTTCGCGTCCGTAAGCCCGCGCGCCTGGACGAATTTCTGGAACAGCTTTGGGATGTTTTCCTTGGCTATGCCTATGCCTGTGTCGCATACGCCTATCCTTACCGTATCCCGGAGGTGTCTTACTTCTATTAGAATATCACCGTTCTGCTCCGTGAACTTTATGGCGTTATTGATGAGATTGGCCACCACCTGGTTTATCCTGTCCGCGTCCAGGAACATGTTGATTTCCTGATCGGGTATGGAATAGTTAAGGGTGATGCCTTTTTCCTCGGCCCATTTGCGGAAAAACTGGGCGGAATCCGTCAGGAGGTCCGACAGGTTTACCAGGGAATAATGGAGCTCCATCGTGTTCTTCTCTATGCGCGACACGTCGAGCAGGTCGTTTATCAGGTTCTGCAGGGCGCTTACCTTTGCGAGCGCCGTGGCGAGCATGCGGTCCTGTTTATCGGTGACTGGGCCCATCGTGCCTTCCTTTATCAGGTTTACGGCCTCTTTTATGACCGCGAGCGGGGTCCTCAGCTCATGCGACACGACTGAAATGAATTCGGACTTCATCTTGTTCAGCTCCTGGAGGGATATGAGCTGCGCCTCCATGTGCTTCTTCTCGGTGCGCAGGTGCTCGAGCTGCATCCTGTTGGTGATGTCCCTGGTGATGCCGATGAGGCCGATGACGCGCCCCCGGGCGTCGTACCGCGGGATCTTCGTCGTGCTGACGTAGTTGTCCACCCCGTCGGCCCGCGTGGACCGCTCGACCTTGTCGATGATGGGCTTGCCGGTCCGGATGACGTGCTCATCATCACGCTGCATGGACGTGGCCCGTTCCTTGCCGAAAATATCTTTATCGGTTTTGCCGATCACCTGGTCGGGTTTGAGCCCGAGGCCACGGGCGTGGGCCTCGTTCACCATGATGAGCCTGCCCTTCCTGTCCTTGAAGTAGATGACATCGGGTATCTGGTCCATCAGCTGGGACAGGAGGTTGTACTTTTCCTGCAGGTCCTTGTAGACCTTTGTGTCGTGTGTTTTTTGCTTTGCCATGCGAACATACTACCATGACGTCCCCGGCAAGTCAATGCCGGGTAGCGCCGCATTGACGGGGAAGGGCCGTTACACTTTTGTTACCCTCTTTTGACATTTCCGTTACCACGTTTCGGCGCTTTCGGGTATACTTGCCTCAAAGACTTTAGAGTTGATAAATTCTCAAATAATTGTTGACAAAGTTGGAAAAGCGGTCTATAATGCCGGGTAAGTTTGCCGGGTGCGAATCAGGGAGGCATGCCATGATACGAGTAAACGGACATAAGAATATTTTCAAAGCGATCTCGGCTTTTACGGCCGGGATTTTTTTATGGAACCAGATCGCGTGGGCAGGGGATTTGGCGGCGTATTCTGTCACGCAGACGATAGCGGACCAGGAGAAGGAGCAGGCCGCGATGTTCGCGCCGTCGTATATTACCGCGCAGCAGAATATCCACGAGAGCATAATCGGCCAGAAACAGGATATCGAGAGTTTTCTGTACACGCAGGGTTCGGGGGCCGGATCCGGCGACGAGGAGGCCGATGAAGGGCTTGTCCTGAAAGGGCCGATAGACCTGTCGTATGACTATGACACGATGCGGGCCATGTTTGACGCGCAGGAAGAGGCCTTCAGGCGGGACGGGGCCTCTTTTACAGTGACCACGCAGGCGGGCGATGAGGTCGGTTACAGGGACGGCGCCATAGACAGGATCAGGCTCGCTGACGGCACGGTCATGAGGAATATCGTAACGGACGGAGATAACAACCTTGTTGACGCTGACGTGTTGTTTACGGATGAGACTTTGCAGTTTGTGCGGGGCGGCAGGGTGGTTAAGCTGGTAAAGCCGGACGGCACTGTGTTTAACTATAACGCCAACGCCCGTGTTAATGACATTGTTTACCCGGACGGGACTAAGGCTATATGCGATTATGAGGTTGATACTGCGGGCAAGGTTATAGAGACTATAATCACCGATCCCGAGAAAGAGGCGCGGTATGACGCAAGCGGCAAGCTTAAGAGTGTTGTTTTTACTTCCGGCAAGAGGATTACCTATACTGACGGGTTTATCGCGTCCATAACCGAGCCCGGCAAGCTGAAGGTCGATTTCACGAAAGAAATGGTGGGCGATGAAGTCATAGTAAGGCCGGTTTCCGGCGCGGTGGCGGCTGATGTGCCGTTCAGCGTGGTCAAGTACACCAAAGCCGGCGTTATTAAAGAGGTGCTTAAAGCCAACGGCGACAGTATGTCTTTTGAGAATGGCCTTATCGCAAGCATCCTGACAGGTTCAGAGTCCACGAACTATACCTATAATATAAGCGAGCTGAACAACGTTCGCAACGTGACAGTGGACAGGCTCGGCATAAAGCGCATATATGACAGGTACGGCATGCTCGAGTCTCTGACGCTCGATGACATGACACGGGTGGTTTATGAGGACGGGCGTGTCTCCTATATAGAGAAGAATGACGGCACAAAGATCAAGAATGTCACGTTTTCAGAGACAGGCGAGCTTGACGGCGGGCTCATATCATACCCTGACGGCAGCATGGCTGTTTATAGTGACGGAGAGCTTTTAAACTTCATAAACGCGGGCGGCGATACTTTCGATTACGCGGACGGGAAGATACGGACAGTTACGCTGGCGGACGGGTCGGTTTACGACTGGTATTATGAGGGTGACCGGATAAAAGTGTTTGACCGCTCAAAGGACGAGTACCGCTGGTATCTTAACGGGCAGCTTGTAAAGGTCCGGGAGTTAAGCGGCGCGTGCCTTGTGACAGAATATTCTTACGAGAATAACAATCTGGCTAAATCGGTCATCTCAAAAGACGGCGAAACGATCTGTACCTATATATATACCTACGAGAATGGGTATACGCTGATCCATGATGAGGGCGGTAACATACAGGCTTACGGCAGGGATAAGAAGCTCGCTTATACAGTGGATTCCAAAGGCCGCAAATATTCTTACACATACGTTGAGGGGGACGCGGCGCGGGAGTATATCGAAGTGCGCATGCCTGACGGGTCAACGGTCAAATATAAGGACGTCGTCACAGAGCTCACGAGGGCCGACGGTTCGGTTGTGAGGGATATTGTTTACGACGACAATTGGGGAGTTGAGTCGTTTGTTTATGTGAAAGACGGTGTTACTTATACTGTCGTGGGCGATAGCCCGGTTAAAGCGGTAAAGACGGACGGGACGGTTATCGAGTATTACGCGAGCGGGTGGGTAAAGTCGGTAACTTTGCCCGATGGGAACCGTGAAGAATATGAGTACGGCGTTTCAAAGAGCGCGGAGTTGGACATATCGGATGTTGCCGCGGGCCTCGGCCTTGAGATAGCCGAAGTCAATGGCACAGAGGCTCTCGGACTTAGCACGCATGATGACCCTTCTGTTGCGCTGCTTCTGCATGGCGGGAATACGGGCGATACGGCCGTGACTTTTAACGGCAACGCGTGCCTTAGTGGCGCTGACAGGAAGTTCGGGGAGTCGTCCTTTGCTTTTGACGGAAGCGGCGATTACGTGACCGTGCCAGATAAAGACGCCTTTGACTTCGGGAGCAAAGATTTCACGATAGATTTCTGGATAAACTTCGATGAATTGCCGTCCGGCGACCAGATGTACTTACTTGACCATTACGGCGGGTCGGGCAATGACTGGGCGCTGTTCGCCAAGAATGCGGGCGGAACTTACGCCATGCAGTTCGAGTCTCTTGGAACGCCGGTATCGTTTTCGAGGCCGTTTGCGTCTCTGGAAAAGAATAAGTGGTATCATTTGGCGCTCGTGAGAAACGGGAATACGTGGAAAATGTTTTCGGACGGTAAACAGATGGGCGGCGATTATGTAGAGTCAGCGGCGGTTGGCAATTACAACGGCCCCTTATATATAGGAGCGAAAGGGAGCGGCACCAAATACTTTAAAGGCAGGATGGACGAGATACGTGTATGCAATGAGGCAAAGTGGACAGGCAATTTTACGCCGCTTGCGTCAGAGCATACAGGGCGCGTAGTGGATAAACTGACGGCCTCGTATGAGTCAGGGGCCATAGAGCTGGGCGCGTCCGGCCTGATGGGCGTTTCATGGAGCGAGACAGCGCCCGCGGGGACGGATGTGACGTTCGAGTTCAGGACAGGCGGGTCGGCTAACTTTAACGACGGGACGTGGGGCGCGTGGTCTGCGCCTGTTACGGACGCGAGTGGGGCCGCGATTAATAACACCGCGGCAAAGTACATACAATACAGGTGTGCGCTTTCCACGATTGATCCCTCGATCAGCCCGAAGCTTCTTCTGGATAACGGCCGGGCCTTTACTCTTAATTATGTGGCCGCCCCCGAAAGCAGGGAAGACGCGGCCAGCCTTGTGTACGTGAAAAAGTCCGACGGCACTCTGGTGTCCGGATACAATGTATCTGATTTTATCGCGCCGCCTGATGTGGCCACATGCGGCGAGCTTATGTCGAACGACCTTAAGTATATCGGCACGCCTGTCGAGATAACCATGTATGACGGGGGTGTTATCAGGGATATTATTCTCAATGAAGACAGGACTGTAAAGTCATTCTCATACCTTAAAGACGGGATTTCCTATGTTATAGAAGGCGGCAAGTTGAGCGAGGTGTTGAGTCCGAACGGCGAAACAAGGACCTATTATGAAAGCGGCTTGCTGAAATCGGTTGTAGCGCCTGACGGGGCAGTGAAAAACTATGAGTACGGTGTATCGGATAGAGCCGCGCTCGATGTCACTGAACCGGGCGCCGATTTGGCGCTTGCGGCTGACGACAATGGGGACGTGTTACAGCTTGCTTCGCGGGTTGACCCGTCGGTCGCGTTACTCCTGCACATGGACGAGGCTTCGTCAACAAAGTATAATGTGGCGCTTAAAGATAACGCGAGAGTAGACCAGACTGCCGGCAAGTTTGGCTCGTCACTTGTTTTTGATGGAAACGGCGATTATGTGACCGTTCCGCACAGCGACTCGTGGAATTTCGGGGCGGGTGACTTTACGATAGATTTCTGGATAAACTTCGATGAACTGCCTGCTTCGGGCAGCCAGATGTACCTTTTTGATCACTATCAATGCGACGGGGCAGACTGGGCCTTGTTTATTAAGAATAATTCCGGCGTTTACAGCATGCAGTTCGAGGCTTTGGGCACGTCGATATCTTTTTCAAGGCCGTTTACGTCTTTAGCCAAGAACGCGTGGCGGCATGTGGCCCTTGTAAGGAAGGGTAGCGCGTGGAAGATGTTCTCCGACGGCAGGCAGATGGGCGCTGATTTTATTGACTCGGGCGCCGTAAAAAACTATACAGGCCCGTTATATATAGGAGAGAAGGGGAGCGGCACCAAGTACTTTAAAGGCAGGCTTGACGAGATACGAATATCGCGGGCGGCGAAATGGACAACTGATTTTACGCCGTTATCGGTAGAACATAGCGGCATGCTGGTCAAAACGGCCCGGGCAGAGTATGTTTCGGGCGTTACAGAGATAAACGCGCTCAGTGTCACAGGGCTTTCGTGGTCCGAGTCCGCTCCTAACGGGACGGACATAGTGTTTCAGGTGAGGACAGGCGATAGTGCCGACCCGTCGGACGGGACGTGGAGCGCGTGGTCCCGGGGTTACACGGCCCCGGTTAATTCTCAACTGAATATCGGGTCCGCGAAATATCTCCAGTATAAAGCGGTACTTTCAACCACTGACCCCGGGAGTACGCCGGGGCTCATGTTCGGAAACGGTACGGGTGTCAAGATCGACTATGTCAGAGCCGCAGAGGGGCCGGATGATCTGGACAGGGTCGCCTATGTTAAGGTAAACGGGGTTGATTCTAAGGGCGCGATTGACCGCTCGTCGCTTGTGCTTGGCGGCCCGGATTTCAGCGTGATATCGGATAGTGTGGCCGGATATGTGCTGGATAACGCCGAGAAAAATCTGTATTTCGGCAGTAACGCCGTTATTACGGAACTTACGGAAATAAGAAGTGTGGACGGGACTATCGCGAAATACAGGCACGGTGAGATCGCCGGGATCATCCGGCCCGACGGGATAGTTATAGAGAATATTTTGTTCGACCCTGAAACAGGGTCCCGGTCGTTCAGCTATAAGAAAGACGGGGTAACGTATCGGGTTAAGAACGACGACATTTATAGCGCGCTTGAGGCGGACGGGACAATCGTCGGGTATTATGCCGGAGGCTGGGTGAAATCCGTTCAAACGCCTGACCGGAATGTTAAAGAATATGATTATGGCGTGGCTGACGCGGTGTCCTTTGATATGTCTGACCCGGCGGGCGGATTAGAGGTCGTTACGGTAAACGGCAAGAACACCCTGCAGATCAAGACTTCCCCCGATGAGGAGCTCTCACTTTTACTGCACCTTAACAGTGCCGGCAATGCGCGGGCCGCGTCTGACAGTTCGGCGTTGGGCAATACGGTTTCGTTTTACGGAGACGCGAGGCTCGATACGGCAAATACGAAATTCGGTTCATCGTCTATCGCGTTTGACGGAAGCGGCGACTACGCGCTTGTTTCTGACAGCAATGCTTTTGATTTCGGCGCGGGTGATTTCACTATAGACTTCTGGATCAACTTTGACGAGTTGCCGACGAGCGACCAGATGTATCTCTTTGACCATTACGGCGGCTCGGGCAATGACTGGGCGCTGTTCGCCAAGTACGCCGAAGGCAGTTTTGCCATGCAGTTTGAATCTCTCGGCACGCCTATATCCTTCAACAGGCCGTTTACGTCTTTGGCGAAGAATAAGTGGTATCATTTCGCTCTTGTCCGTAACGGCGGCGCGTGGAGGATGTTTTGTGACGGTAAACAGATGGGCAGTGACTATGTCGAGTCCGCGGCAGTGGGCAATTACAACGGGCCTTTGCACATAGGAGAGAAGGGGTACCACGGCAAGTATTTTAAAGGCAAGCTGGACGAGATAAGAATATCGTCTAACGCGAGGTGGAATGCCGATTTCACGCCCCTGTCAGGCGAATATGGCAATCGGGTTGTAAGTGACACGGAAGCGTCTTACACGTCGGATATCATAGAGCTGAACGCTAAAGGCATAACAGGTTTTTCATGGGAAGAGGCACTGCCGGCAGGGACAACTGTTTCGCTTCAGGTCAGGACCGGCAGCACGGATGATCCGGGGGACGGCACGTGGACTGATTGGTCAGGGCCGCTTACAAAGGCCGAGGCGCGGGCGTACCGCGCGGGCGAGGCAAAATACATACAATACCGTGTAACGCTTTGCACGGAAAACCCGTATTCGACGCCCGGGCTCATTGTGGGTGACGGGCAGGGTGTCAGGATCGATTATACGCGTCTGCCGCGATCCTCCTCTGATATCGCCAACCTCACGTATGTGAATGTGACGGAAAACGGCGTCACTAAAACTTATTCTCAAAACGGGATCGCTGTATCGGCGCTTATACGCGATTTCAGTTATTTGGACGGACTGAAAGATAATGTGCTGGGATGCCGGCTGAACGATTCTGAAAAGATAATCAATATTTATGATAAGCCGACGAGCAAGATTTTGCGGACGGTTTCAGCCGACCATTCGATCATTTATTATGAGGATGGTTTCGCTGCGAAAGTCAGGAGTAGGGGCGGCGAGCTTTTGGTCCGGTACGATTATGACGCGGATAAAAACCTGCTTAAGACAGAGTTTGTCGAGGCGAGAAGGCAGCTGGAGGCGGGGTATGAGGCGTCGCTCGGCGATATTCGTTTGCAGAAGAGTGAGGCGCTCTCGAAGCTCGATAAGTCTGAGCGGGACGCGCGGGATAATATTGATGGCGAAGTGGCGCGGGTAAAGGCCGAGATCGAGGCGGAAAGAAAGAGGCTTACGGCAGAGAAGGCCAAGTACGATCCCGCGGTGTATGATTTGAGCGAGTTTGACAGTGTGTTCAGGCAGCTGGACGGGTATGAGGCGGACCTTAGCGCGCAGCGGGTAGAAGCATACGCGGACCTGGAGCGGCAGGTGACGGAAGCGCGGGCAAAGATAAACGCCGACGTGACGCAGGCCATGAATGACCTGCTTGTGAATGACTATAATAAAGTGCTTTCCGGCATTGTGAGCGAGGAGAGTTCGCCCGTCGTGTACTTTTATTACAGGAGTGTTCTGGGGCGTGACCCTGACCAGGGCGAGCTCGAGTATTGGCTGAATAAGGCGAAGGCTGAATTAAGGGCGGTCGCGCCCGGCGACGTTACGGCCTACATCAAGGCATTGCCTGAGTATGCCGTCCGCGTGGCGTCGAAGGCCGGTATTATCTCAAGTGTCAGGAGTTTCTTTAACGATTATCTGGCGGCGACGGCCGCGGGCAAGGCCTCGCATCTTTCGTCTCTCGGGCTTAGCGCTAATGATGCCGTTGACCTGAAACAGGACGACATTGACCGGATACTCGCGTGGCTTGAGGGCCAGTCCCTGCATTTCGGGGACAGCGCGTTTAAGACAGTGAGAGAGCTTTTGTCGAAGGCCGGTATCACGAAGACCTTCGACGAGATCGGCCAAGCCGCCATTAAGGTCGATATACTTACAGGGGTGATAACAAAGGATAGCGAAGGCGACCTTTTGATTTCCATGCACGCCATGGAGAAAATAGCTAAGGTCAACGGTTTAACGCTTCATGCTGAAAGAATAGATTTCGCCGAGTTGAAGGCGCAGGCCGCTATCAATAGCTCGATCATCCTTCATATAAACGGCAATCACTACGTTGTGCTTCGCAGCATCAATGACGCCGACGGCACAGTGACGTACCGCGATCTCTCTGTCGGCGCTTCGGGTCAGGACATGACCATGTCCCGCGCCGAGTTCATGGAAGAGTGGGCAGGGTACGTGTTGTCGGCGAACAGTATCCAGAATTCTCAAAATGAAAAAGTGAAGTATGTAAGCGCGTATCAGGCGAAGAATATCCGCGGCGCGGGCTGGTGGACCAAGTTCTGGAAGGGCATCGTGACGGCGTTCCAGAAAGTAATCGCGCCGATAGCGACGATATTGACGTTTATACCGGGGCTTCAGCCGATAGGGTTGATTCTGCATGGGTTGAATATCATCATACAGACTGTGTCATTTGTGGCGCGGACAGGATCGCTCATGGACATTGTGTGGGCCGGCGTGAATGCCGTGGGGTCGTATCTCGGGAGTCAGGTGCTGCCGGCGATATATGACGGGGCGAGCAAGGTGTTCGGGTCTATCGCCAATATGATACCGCCGTCGATAAAAGGGGCGTTCAGCAGTGTTTTGACCGTGTTTAATCCTGTGGTGATAGCGGTGAACGGTATTGAGTCGGGGGTGAGTCTTGCGCTGGCGCCGGTGCTTGGGGATGTTGCGGCCGCTTCGTTCGCTACGCATGCCATCGGCACTGTGATAAATATAGGCGCGACTGTTGCGTTCAACAGCATGCGGCTGGACCCGATGCTTTCAGGGATAGCGGGTTCGCTTTTATCGGGGCTGTCGCTCGGTTCGATTAGCACTGGAATGGACGTGATAGCGTGCGCGTTACAGACCGGCAGTATCCTCGGCATGGAGACTGTAGGCAAGGCGCTGGGCATCGACTCTAATGTGTCGCATCTCGCGGCCATAACAGCTGGCGCCTTTGTCGGTGGTGTGTTCACTGGCGGCGGCAAAGAGCTCTCCTATACCGACCTCATGAACGACATCGCGCCCAATATTCTCTCTGAGGCCGCCTACATCGGCGCCACCGAGCTCGGCGACCTCCTCGGTGTCGACCCGCGTGTCTCCTACCTTGCGGGGATTGGGATACGGTCGAGTCTGCAGGTCGGGTTTAGCGCAGGCGGAGGAGATCCGGGAG
>JBDRBZ010000004.1:0-3834 GCA_043822175.1 Candidatus Omnitrophota bacterium | reverse complement strand
ACCCCCTCGCAGAAATCCCCGGGCTTTAGTCCGAGGGATGAATATCCTCGTGAGATTTCTGCTCGGGAGGGAGCCCTGACCTTTAGGCCAGGGGGCTCCACTATTCTCAACAAGGAAAGGAGATGGCTTTTCGGCCTGGCGCTCGGCCTTGGCATAGCGGGCCAGATCATACCCGCGACGCCTGTAGTTACCTATGCCATCCTCGGCCTCGTCCATGCCGCGTACAACATAATCGCCCGCAGATACGGCCTCGCGCTCGGTATGTCACGCAAGAGAAAATACGGCCAGAAGGATAATAGACCCGTTTCAGGACAGCATAATAAGCAAATACAGTCTGCTCGCGTCCGGCCTAATCTGCCATTATTCGGCATTACAGGTGTGCCGCAGGCTGCTATAGATAACATGCGTCAATGGTTAGGCGGCATCATCGACAGGATTTATCAGGGCGTTTATGTTGAATCCGGTTTAGCGCGCGTTGACCCGGTTACCGGCATGCTAAGAATAAACGCCGGCAGTCTGGTAGAACAGGGGGCTTTCGGATTCACTCCGCCGGAAGTTATTGATGACATAGTTACTTTTGCAGGCGTTGGCGAGGGAACGCGTGTTTTTGATTTTGGTTCAGGCGACGGATGGCCGGATTACAAGCTCGCGTCTTACGGCGCTCATGTTGACGGAATGGAACTCAATAGAGACATATTCGGCCGCGGTGAAACGGCCCGTGGACTTATGAATGCCGCGGTCTGTTCGGGTTTCTTTGGGTGGATAGCCGCGCCCGCGACTGCTATCACGTTTATGGCGCGTATTTTTACAATCCTGCTTAGGAGGGTCCGGCTCAGTCAGGGGGACATGTTTGAGTCAGGCATAAATTTCAGCCAATATGATGTTGTTTATACGTATTATCCCGAACCAAAAGACAATAATGAATTTTTAAGGCGGTTGGATGCGTGCCTGTCTGATCTGCGAACAGGCCTGCGTGGTGACGCGAGTTTTATCGTATTGCGCCAGGAAACAGAGCGCCGGGCCCATCCCGATCCTTTTACGTTTGAGCACCTGGAATGTGTAAGGACAAAACCACTGAATATCAGACATGCCACGCATCTGCGCCATTGCACACTATATGAGTACAGGCTCAGGCAATCGCATGATGTACGACAGGGGCCGCGGATCGAGGAATCCGGCCCGGCGATTGCGTTCGTGAAACAGGGCGGGCAGCTTAAGCCGTACGAATTAAGCGCGAAACAGCATGACATAGTGAACCGCGCCTGGGCCCAAGTATGGGATATCTGTGAAATGAGGTTTACTCTTAAGGGCAGCCACGCCATAGCGTGCGATATCGCGGCCAGGCTTAAAAAGGCCGGAGTAGAACTGCCGATACACATACACAGTCCGCCGCAAAAGCTTTTGTATGACGCGATCTACGCGCTCGCCGGAAAAGAAAATGTAGCTTTCCCTGATGCGGACACATTCAGGCTTGTCACGCACCCGGGCACGGGCAGGGAAGGGGCAAAATCACGCTCATGCAACTTCCTTGTCACAAAGAGGGATGTTGTGCTCCTTGAGAAAATCAGGAAGAATGACAAGAAGGCGTATGATGAGTGGCTGGACCATGAAATCGCGCATGTACTTGACAGGCTGAATAAGGAAAAGGGCAGGGAAAAACCCGAATCGGCCGTAGCGGCCGCGCATCCTACCGCGGCTTTTGAAGCGTCGTATGCGCGTTATCTGAATACAGAACATCCCCTTGCTGATTTTAATTATTTTGCCCAAAAAATGTATGAGGCCCACCGCGCGCGCAATCAGGGTTATGACAGGACATTCAGCCAGTATTTGACCGAGGAGAAAACAGATGAATTATTCCCCGGCGCGCCCGAGATCTTAACCGGGGCTTTCGGGCTTGATTACCAGAATGTGTACAGGGCGGCGGCTAAATATCATGGCGGCATGCCGAATATACGCAAATGGCTTAATTATCCGCTGAACAGACTGTACCATGAGGATTCGCTTTATATAAGGGAAAATCTGGCCAGGGCGCTTTACAGGGATTTATACGGGAGTGATCCCACTGATGAGCAGTTCGCGGCGTTCGATACGAGTGATCCCAAGTACCGGACGGTAGACGGCAAGCAGACGCCGTATGTAATCCGCGCTAAGGACATTTCCCAAAGCGTTAAGATAGCCGCGCAATCGTTCGGCAGTAAACAGGGCCTTGGCGGGCTTGAATGGATATGCAGGGAATGGGGGTTTGTAACACGCACAAAATACGGCGAAAAGTCACTGGCCAGACGGGAAAATTTTATGCCGGAGTTATTTAAAGCCGTTATGGGGCATGACCCTACGGAGGAAGAGCTCCGGTGGTTTACGGACCCTGAACAGGAAAAACATATCGATCTGCCGAAAGACGCTGATGTACCGCAACACCTTAAGTATCCGCTGATAAGGTTTGGCGGCATGGTCGCGGTCGCCGCCGGATTAAATATTATCCATACTAAACCTGATAAGGCGCGGTTAAATGACTGGTCCGGCCTGTTCCGCAAGCTTGACGCCGAATGGCGCAGGAACGGATATGCCGGCATGTGGCACAGGATAAGTTATGGCCGGACGCGTAAACAACGCCTCGCGGATTATGTTCAAAGTGAGTTTAAAAGCGGATTCGAGGGCTTGAAATGCAAGTTTCTCACCGAACCCGGAAACCATGTAACGGCCATCGCTGTCCAGCTCAGGGATGCGGGTGAATATGATGAGTTGGCCGGCCTGTACGCGGACTGCGTAAACGCGTTCGCCAAAGCCGGGAAAAAGATGCCCGGAAGTTTGGCAAAAGAGATTAATGCCGTTTATGATCAGCCTGACGTTGCCCGCAATGTTGTCTGCGCGGCCGTGGCGCGGTCGACTTACGGCATCGCGACACCGCGGAGTGTTGCGGCTGTGACGCCTTATACAGCCGGTGATGTGCGCGCCTGCCTCGCGCGCGTTGATATTGACGCCGAAAATGCCCGCAGAATCGGGATGCGGCAGCCCGCGATGATTCCCCTGTCACGGAACATGGATCCGGGCAGGGTTATACGGGCGGTCGATGTGTTGGTAGGGCTGAACGGTAACGCGACTGAGAGCGGACTGCGAAAGGCCCTGGGACTGCCGGCAAAGGCCCGTGTGCGGGATATCTTCGGGGTAAGAGACAAGAACAGTTTTCTCGCGCTCCTCGGCCATAATCTCCGCTTAAGAGGCATTATCCCGGCTGATGTTACGTTGACGCTTAAAAGCGATGATGACATTGAGAAAGAGGCGCGCGAAGAGCATGATTTTAAGGAGACCCTCGCGCGGCTCGAATACGAGAAAGACGGCGGTCTTGTCTCAGCGGGCCAGGTGGCCCGGGCCCTTGGCTGGAGCGAGGAATACGCAAGGGGTGTAAACGGCAGGGTAGATTACGGGGCATGGAATAAACAACGCGCCAAAGATAAACTCTTTGCCGTGGAACCTTTGACGGATCAAAAATACGTGGACTTTCAGGACAGGATATTGACCGAGCTGGAAAAACGCGCAGGCGTGGCCCCCGTCAATGAGCTTTACGCTTGTATCGGACCCGGTGTTCACAGGGACACATTCAGCCAATTCCTTACCGCCATGAACTGGGCCAGGATCAACGCCTTAAGAAAAGAGAAGGGGAAATTCTCGCTTGAGTATAACCCGGTACGCGTATTTGAAGGCAGGCCGGTTGTAAGTTTTTCGGACTATAAAAAGTTACGCGATAAGACAGTAATGCGGAAATTCGCGGCAGGTATTTTTGAGAACGCGTGGTATGGATACAGGAGGGTGTCGGGAGACGGGGGCCTGCCGGCT
>JBDRBZ010000003.1:0-2925 GCA_043822175.1 Candidatus Omnitrophota bacterium | reverse complement strand
AAATCGACATGGCCGGGCGTATCTATCAGATTTATGTCATACGCGTTGCCGTCTTTTGCGCTGTATTTTATTCTTATCGCGCTCGCCTTGATGGTAATGCCGCGCTCCCGCTCCAGATCCATATCATCGAGGAGCTGGTCGCGGAAATTTCTCTTATCCACGGAATCGGTGAACTGTATAAGCCTGTCGGCAAGCGTTGACTTGCCGTGGTCTATATGGGCAATAATGGAAAAATTTCTTATTCTCTCTCTATCGTACATTGCCGTCCTCTTCCATACAGATGACCTCCCACGGCTGCATCGCCTGGAACACATCCCAAATCTCTGCCACGTCGCGGCAGGTAAAATGGCACTTGATCAGCGATAGTATAATGGAATGCGATACGATGCATACCGTGCCGCCCCTATGTTTATCCAGTATTTTCTGTATAAAACTGACTACCCTGTCATATGCCTCTCTCATACTCTCCCCGTTTGGCGGCTTTGTGGAAAAGGGGGATGATCTCCATAACCCGAACTGCCGCCTGTAGCGCTTTTTGACCTCATCCAGGCACAATCCCTGCCACAGGCCGTGGTTAAGCGCATTAAGCGCCTCAACCTTTTTCGCCTTTATCCCCGTACCGTCCGCTATGACCCTCGCCACATCATAACAGCGCGAAAGGCATCCGGAATAAACGGCGTTTATCCCCTGGGAAACGAGTTCGGTGGCCGCCTGCCCGGCAAACGCCATGCCCTCGCTGTTGGCAGGCACGTCGACAAGCCCTTTAAATCGGTCGTGCTTATCCCAATCCGTCGAACCGCTTTTTACCAGTATAAGTTTCGTCATGCGCCCTGCCCCGGCATCAGACCGCCATTGCGTAGTTCTTACCGAAATCTATCAGCCTTTTAGCCTCTTTCTCGCTATGCGCCTCCGAATATATCCTCAGCTTAGGTTCTGTCCCGGAAGGCCTCAGCATAACCCAGCTGCCGTCCTCTAAAACGAATTTTACGCCGTCATAGGATTTGACGTCTTTCACCTTGAGGCCGAGCACGCTTGTAAACGGATTCTTCCTGAGGCGCCCGAGCAGGGCCTTTTTCTTTTCAGCCGAGAACCTCAGATCAAACCTCTTATAGACAAATTCCCCGTACTCTTTATCTATACCTTTCAGGATCTCGGCCAGGCCCTGCCTTCTGTACCTCATCATCTCAAGTATCAGAAGGCCCGACACAATCCCGTCCCTCTCCGGCAGCCAGCCCTTATAGGCGACTCCCCCGGTTTCCTCACCGCCGATCAATATGTCTTTGGCCTCAAACAGTTCGCAGATATACTTAAATCCCACCGGGGTCTCATAGAGCGGTAAACCGTACTTCCCGGCAATCCTGTTTATCAACCCCGTACCGCATATGGTCTGCACCACACCGCCCTTTAAACCCCTGTCCTCGAGCATGTGAAGCAATAAAAGCGTCATCACCTTATGGCCGCTTATCACATGCCCGTCCGGCAGTATGACGGCCAGCCTGTCGGCATCCCCGTCCGTCGCGAGGCACACATCAAAATCCCCCTTCTTCACAATGCGCCCGGTGCTCTCGAGATGAACCTCATTGGGCTCCGGGCTCCTGCCGCCGAAATACGGATCCCTGTCGCCGTTTATGGTAGTGACACGGTTATTTGTGCCGCGCAGCAGATCCTCTATGTGATGCGCCCCGGTCCCGTTCATGCTGTCCACGAGCACTTTGAATCCCGATCTCTTAAGCAGATTGAACTTAACATACTTCCTTGCCAATCCCATATGAAGAGGGAGGATATCCTCATATACAAGCAGTCCGGTCTTCACGGCCCTGTCTTTATCCAAAAACTTCACGCCGGCTTTGTGAAGCCTCGACTCCATATAGCCCGTTATATCTTTACCGACAGAACCCCCGAAATAGCCTTTATATTTTATCCCGTTGTACATGGCAGGATTATGGCTGGCCGTTACCATGACTCCGCCCAATATGTTTTTCTGCCTTATGTAGAGGCTGACCGAAGGAGTCGGGACATACCTGTCGGCCAGTATGACCTTAATGCCGTTTGCCGCGGCCACACACGCGATCAGCTCCGCATATTTCTCGGACATGAATCGCGTATCATATCCCACGACGATAGCCGGCTTCCTGCCGAAGATCTCCGAGCCCCTCTTCCTTATCCGTTTCTTCTCCCTGTTAACGTAATCAGAAACAGCCTGGGCCACGGTCTTGACATTGTCAAACGTGAAATCATCGCTTATCACAGCCCGCCATCCGTCGGTACCGAAACTTATCTTACTCATTTCTCAGCCTCCTTATTGTCTGTTTGTAATCGGCGGACCCGAAGACCGCCGTGCCGGCGACTATGACGTTGGCCCCGGCATTGTGCACCAGAGAAACATTTTCCGCGGTTATGCCGCCGTCCACCTCTATGTCACCCATGAACATTTTCCTCAATTCCGTTATCTTAGGAATTACTTCATGCATAAACGACTGACCCCCGAATCCCGGCTCGACGCTCATAATAAGCACCATATCAAGTATGCCGAGATATGGTTTCAGGCGCGAAACCGGCGTCCCCGGCCGTACCGAAAGGCCGGCCTTCCGGCCTTCGTCTCTTATGGCCTTAATAGTCTTCTCGGGGGACTTACAGGCCTCGACGTGAAATGTGATGATATCCGCGCCGGCGTCTGAAAATGCCTTAACGTACCTCCCGGGGTCGTCTATCATGAGATGCACGTCAAACAGCATCTCCGTGATCTTCCTGACCGATTTTATCACGCACGGGCCTATCGTTATGTTAGGGACAAAAACCCCGTCCATGACGTCCACATGCAGCCAGTCCGCGCCCGCATCCTCGACCGCCTTTATCTCCCCGGCAAGATCCGAAAAATCAGCGCTTAAGAGGCTCGGCGCGATAAACACTTTTTTTGCCATATGC
>JBDRBZ010000002.1:0-16233 GCA_043822175.1 Candidatus Omnitrophota bacterium | reverse complement strand
CCGCGCTGATACTCGAGGATTACCGGGATCTTCTCACTGACCGCGGCATAATGATCGTCGAATACATGCCGCGGTCAACGATCGTGTCCGGCGGGGTAAGGTATAACACTGCCGCGCTGGATGCCGCGCTGGGATTCAAGCGCTGGTCGGGCGCCGCATACCGCATTCTAAGCGTGCTTTTCGCGTTTCGCAGAAGGACGATGTGGACGATTGTCCAGAAGAAGGGTCAGGGAAGACAATAAGGGGGGTACATGGATAAATTGCCTTTGACATGTGTGGTCATTACAAAGAATGAGCAGGATCAGATAGAGGCCTGCCTGAAAAGCGCCCGGGCCTGCGACGAGATAATCGTGCTCGACGACGAAAGCACGGACGCGACAAGGGATATAGCCGGGAGGGTTGCCGACAGGGTTGTCATGAGGAAAATGGATATAGAGGGAAAACACAGAAACTTCGGGTATTCGCTTGCCCGCAATGAATGGGTGTTAAGCCTCGACGCGGATGAGCGGCTGAGCCCTGAGCTTGTCTCAGAGCTTTCCGGCCTGTTTAAAGGCCCTATCAGCGACGCGGCGCTTACGATTCCCATCAGGACCTACATAGGCGATTACTGGATAAAACACGGGGGCTGGTATCCCGCCGGAAAGGTAAGGATGTTTAAAAAGGCGCTCTTCAGGTATGAGGAGGCCGAGGTGCACCCGCGCGTGTTTATCGACGGATCGTGCGGGCATCTCAAGGGGGACATTATACATTATTCTTACAGGGATTTTCACGATTTTTTCGCCAGCCTGAACAATCAGACCACGCTCGAGGCCAAAAAATGGTTTAAGGAAAAGAGGAAAATAGGTTTTCTCAAGATGCTGCGCAAATACTGCGACAGGTTCCTGAAAACGTATCTGCTTAAAAAAGGATATAGGGACGGGCTTGTCGGGTTCGTCGTGGCTTACGGAAACGGCCTGTACCAGCTGATGAGTTATGTCAAATACCGTTTCATGGAAATGGAAGCCGCTTCGTCGGGTTCCGGAGAAAAAAAATCATGAGAAAGTCCAGGATAACGGCCGCGATTATCACGAAGAACGAGGAAAGGCATATTGTATCATGCATCGAGCGGATAAAAGGGTGGGCGGACGAGGTCATTATCGTTGACGGGTTCAGCGGCGACAGGACGGCAGAACTCGCGGAGACGATGGGCGCGCGCGTAATCAGGCACCGTTTCGAGGGTGATTTCTCGAAAGAGAGAAACATCGGCATGGAGAACGCTTCCGGAGACTGGGTCCTGCATCTCGACGCCGATGACAGGGTGACAGAGGCCTTTAAAGACGCCTGCGACGGGGTGATCGACGATTCTGACGGCATAGACGCCTATAAATTCAGGAGGCGGAACTGTTTTCTCGGCCACTTTATGGAGCACGGCGGGTTCTGCCATTTTATACCCAATTTGGTGCGCCGCGGCAGAGTGGTGTTCGAAGGGGCCCTGCATGAGAGGCCTGTTTACGAAGGCGGAACCGGCGAAATCAATGCCGACATAGAGCATTACCCATTCGATACTATTGAGCAGTTTGTCGACAGGCAGAACAGATATTCGACCATCGAGGCAAAGAGGATGTTCGCCGAGCGCGGCAAAGGCGACCTTAAGATCGTGAGGAAGAACGCGGCGGGCAGGACGTTTAAGATATTCTGGAAGATATACGTAAAAAAGAAAGGGTACAGAGACGGCATGTATGGTCTGATATTCGCCGCGCTTTTCGCTTTTACCAATTTCATGGTATGGACGAAGTATTGGGAGTTGTGCGTGAAGGAGGGCTCATGAAAAAAATACTTGTAACGGGGGGGGCGGGATTCATAGGATCGCATCTGGTTGACAGGCTGGTAAAGGAAGGCTACGGCGTGCGGGTCCTTGACAATTTTGAGCCGCAGGTGCACCAGGGCAGAAAACCCGACTATCTCAATAAAGACGCGGAGTATATCGAGGGGGATGTCAGGGATGAAGGGGCGCTGTCCAGGGCGTTCGCGGGCGTGGATTGTGTGTTCCATTACGCGGCAAAGGTCGGCGTAGGGCAGTCCATGTATGAGATAAGCGATTATGTCAGTTCCAATACCCTCGGCACGTCTGTCCTGCTTAACCATATCGTGAACAGAAAGGTGCCTCTCGAAAAGATGATCGTGGCCAGTTCCATGTCCATATACGGCGAAGGCGCTTACGAATGCGGGCGGTGCGGCGCTCAGACGCCTTTTTTGAGAAGTGAGGGCCAGCTTAAGAACAGGGAATGGGAAGTGAAATGCCCGGCTTGCGGGGATGTCTTAAAACCCGTTCCCACAGGCGAGGACAAGAAACTCCTTTCCACATCCGTCTACGCCCTGACTAAAAAGGACCAGGAAGAGCTGTGCCTTATCGTGGGTACGAGCTATAAAATACCGACTGTGGCGCTCAGGTTTTTTAACGTATACGGGCCCAGGCAGTCGCTTTCAAATCCCTACACGGGGGCATGCGCCATATTTTCCTCGAGAATAAAGAATAATAAGGCCCCGCTTATATACGAGGACGGGCGCCAGACCAGGGATTTCGTGGATGTGCGTGATATCGTGGAAGCGGGCCTCATTGTCATGAAAAACGCTAAGGCCGATTTCGGGTCATTTAACGTCGGCACGGGCAGGGCCACTACCGTGCTCGAAGTGGCGTCCACGCTGGCTAAGCTTTACGGGAAGGACATGAAATCAGAAGTAGTGCACAAGTACAGGGTCGGGGACATACGGCATTGCTATGCCGATATATCAAGGATACGGGCTCTCGGCTTTTCGCCGCGTTACGGGCTGGCAGAGGGGCTCTCGAATCTCGTGGAATGGGGCAAAACCGAGTCTTCGGAAGACAGAACAGACCAGGCTGACAAGAGGCTGGATGATTTTAATCTTAAAATATAGACGGCCTGATTACATCAGAAACGGAGGCGCACATGTCAAACGGGTATCTATCGGTGATAATGCCGGTTTACAACGAGAAAGACACGATACGCGAGATTGTCGATAAGGTATTGGCCTTAAACGTGCTGAAGGAGCTTATCATCGTCGATGACAGCTCCGATGACGGGACGCGTGATATCCTCAGGTCCATGGGCAGCCGCGGCAACGTAACGGTGCTTTTGCACGACAAAAATATGGGCAAGGGCGCGGCCATCTGTACGGGCAGGGAAAAGGTCACGGGTGAGATAGTGGCGATACAGGACGCTGACCTGGAATATGATCCTAAGGAGCTCGAGGAGCTGACACGCCCCATACGCGAGGGCGTGGCTGACGCGGTTTACGGCTCCAGGTTGTGGGGCGGCAAGCCGCAGCGCGTTCACATGTTCTGGCATCTCATGGGCAACAGGTTTCTGACTCTTGTCACGGATATACTGTTTAACGCCACTCTCACTGACATGGAGACATGCTACAAAGTCATGCGCGCAGATGTTTTCAGGCAGATGAGGCTCAAGTCCCGCGATTTCTGCATTGAGCCCGAGATTACGGCGAAAATACTGAAAAAGAAACTCAGGGTGTATGAAATGCCGATTTCATATTACGGCCGCACGTATGAAGAGGGTAAAAAGATAACCTGGCGGCACGGCATAACGGCGCTTTGGTCGCTCTTGAGATACAGATTTACCGATTGAGGAGGCCCTTTTCCGGACGGTTATCGGGGATTTCATGAAAATACTGCTCGTAAAACCATATAACTTAAGCGATCACATACAGCCTTCGCTGGGCCTGGGATATCTTGCCGCGTCTGTAAGGGGAAAACACGATGTCAGGATACTGGACTGCATAAAGGAGAGGATAAAACCCGACGCTTTTCGGTCCGCGGTATCGAAATACAATCCCGATATGATAGGCATACAGTGTTATACGTTTGATATCTACAATGTGCGTGAAATGCTTGCCGCTGTTAGAAATAAAAATGTGATCACTGTCCTCGGCGGGCCGCATCCCAGCACAGACCCTGCCGGGACAATGGAGTTTTTTAAGGATAACCTTGATTACGCGTTCGTGGGCGAGGCAGAAATAGGATTCTCAAAACTCGCCGACAAAATAGGAGGGGCGCGCAATTTCATAAACGAGGAAATAAACGGCCTTGTATGGCGCGATAACGGGCATGTCAGGATAAACGAGAGGTCGCTGGTTAAGGACCTGGACAGCCTGGGCAGCCTGGCGTGGGATCTTATCCGTCCCGAGACGTATCCCGAGGCGCAGCACGGCGCGTTCTTCAGGAATTTCCCGATCGCGCCTATTATTGTGACCAGGGGATGCCCCTTCTCATGCACATTCTGCGCCGGAAACCTTATATCAGGCAAGACCCTGAGGACCAGGGGCGTGAGAAGCGTGCTTGACGAAATAGTAATGCTCCGCAGGGATTACGGCATACGGGAGTTTCATGTCATTGACGACAATTTTACCATGAACAGGGAATTTGCCAAGGAATTGCTGAAAGGCCTTAAGGCGCTCGACCTCGGCATGAGCTGGGCCGTCCCGAACGGCATAAGGATGGATACGGTCGACGATGAGCTGCTCGATCTCATGAAGGAGACGGGGCTCTATCTTGTCTCGCTTGGCATAGAATCCGGCTCTGACCGGGTACTTAAACTTATGAAGAAGAGCCTGACCACCGGTAAAGTGAGGCAGCAGGTGCGGCTCATACGCTCGCACGGGCTCGAGGTGGCGGGTTTTTTCATCCTGGGTTTTCCCGGGGAGACAGTGGAGGATATAAAGAAAACGATCGCTTTTTCTCTTGAGCTGGACCTCATCAGGGCCAATTTTTTCACGTACCTGCCTTTTCCCGGCACAGAGAGCTATGCCGAACTGAAGAAATCCGGCAAGCTTGACGATATTAACCTTAAGAGATTTTATTTCATGAACGCGACGTTTGTGCCCGACGGGATGGACGCGGTAACCCTGAAAAGGCTCCAGAGGAGCGCTTTCATGCGTTTTTTCCTGAGGCCCCGGATATTCATTAAGAACCTGGCCGGCATAAAATCATTCAACCATTTCAGGTTTCTGTTAAGCAGGTTTATGCGATGGATGTTTTTAAAGTAAGATATGCTGTTTTGATTCTTGCCGTATGGTTGGCCCTGTGGGCCAATTTTATCGCGAGGGACCTTTTCTTTAAAGGGGCCCTGCGCGGCTACCTGAGCCTGTCGGTGAGGGATGAGGACGGCAGGCGCGCGTATGTTTACGGGGATATATTTTACGGGCTGCTTAAGTACGCTAAAGGGATGATGCCTGAAGGGGCGGCTTTTGAGCTAAAGGGGGTGGAACCGTTTTCGCTTGAATACAGGAGGGCGGTGTATTATCTTTACCCGCACCTTGAGAGCGATAACGCTGATTACGTGATCGCGTTCGGGACTGACTTCGAAAACCCGCGGTATGAATACGCCGGCGGGCTTGACGCGGAAAGAAAAATTTTCAGGAGAAAATAGGATGATCTGGTTTTTTATGCTGCTCTGGGCCTTGTCGGCATTCGGGATAGGGCTTGCCGTGCTTATGGTTATTGACCGGCATGGGCGGATACGGGGGCCGGAGGCCCTGGGGTTGTCGTTTCTTACGGGGGTAGGCCTTATTTCCGTTCACCTGTCGGCCGCCGGATTGCTCGGTATGAAGTTTACAAGGTGCCTGATACTCGTTCCGTGGGCGGCGGTATTCGTTATTTCTTTTTTTATTTCAAAGGCGCCTTTACGGGAGCGCCTCGGCGCTCGGTTTACGGCGCCGGGCCGAAGCGAGATAATTTTTGTGTGCCTTATCCTGTTCGAAGTCCTGTATACGTTGTGGCGCGCCGTATTAAAACCCATGGAATCATATGACAGCGTGGCCATATACGCGCTGAAAGGCAAGATATTGTATCTGGCCGGCGCGGTTCCGGGAAACTTTTTCGGTTTTATCGCAAACCATTTTCACGGCATACACCCTGACTACCCGCTCTTCATAAGCATGGCAGAGACATGGGTGTACGTGTTTACAGGCGCGTTCAATGATTTCGCCTCCAAACTGATATTCCCGCTTGCCTTTGCGGCATTTCTCGCGGTTTTCTTTTCCGTGCTGAGGAGGGTGATAGGTTCAAGGCGTAACGCGCTTATTTTTACGTTTATGCTGGGGTCGGTCGCCCAGTTCAATAATTATGCGGTGATCGGATGCGCCGACATGCACATGGGAATCCATTTTTCGCTTTCACTTCTCTATCTTTACCTGTGGATGAGGGAGAAAAATTGCCCGGTTTTCATTTTTGTGTCGCTTATATTCGGGGTATTCTCTCTATGGACGAAAAATGAGGGGCTCGTGCTTGCGGACATAGTCCTCGCGGTGTTGCTCGTCTATACGGCCAGGAATTTCCGCGGCATTGATTTGCGCGGGGCCGCTTGTATTATTCTTTACTCGGCTGTGATCGGGGCCGCGGCCGCGGCATGGATGATATTCAGGTCCGGGCACGGCCTTGTAAACGAGAATTTGAACCCCTCGATGTTGACTGCCGGAAACCTGTTCAAGGGCCTCGGCAGGATGCCCATGATTCTCTATGAATACCAGAAACACGTTTTCGGGTTTAAAAAATGGAACATCATATGGATACTGGTTTTAGCGGCCGCGGTAAAGTGCGGCCGTTCTTGCGTACGCGGTGACAGGCTGTATATAACGCTGGCAATGGCGCTTTTTTTTGCATCGTATACGGCTGTGTACGTGTTTTCCGCGGTGGAAATCGATTTCCTGCTGCGAACAACGGCCTCAAGGTTTCTTATACATATACTGCCTGTGTCGGTTTTCTGGGTAGCGGGCATATGGAGTGATTCATGCGTACCGAAAAATACAGCCGCGTTTTAGGTAATCTCTATCTGATCCTCGGCCTGGTAAGCGCGGCGATTATGCTGACGGCCTTGGATAAGTACTGGGCGCCGTTCGACGAAGGGATCATGACTGTTGCCGGGGAAATGGCCATGAAGGGGTTCGTGCCGTACAAAGACTTCTTCCTGGTAATGTACCCGCCCGGCCAGGTATATGTGCTGGCGTTCCTCTATAAGCTGTTCGGCGTGTCGCTTATAGCCGGCAGGCTTTATACGGTTCTGGTGCAGGTCGTAATCGCGCTCCTGGTCATGGCGCTCGGCGAAATGCTTGCGAAGAAACGGCATGCCGCTGTCTGGGCGTTTGTTTTCACGCTGACCTGTCTCGGGCCGAGGATGGGAACGATTCCGGCGCCGATATGGCCGGGCATGTGCCTCGGGCTGGCGGCGCTCTACCTTTTCGGCCGGTTTGCCAAGACCGGAAAGGCGGGATACCTCTCATGCGCGGGGTTGGCTGCCGGGCTTACGGTTGTATTCAGGCACGATATAGGTTTTGCGGTTTTTCTGGCGATAACGGTTTCGGGCATGCTCATGATGCGTGAGAGGAAGATGTGGTTGTTCGCGCTGTGCGCGGCCGCGCTGCCGTCAGCCGTCATCGTATACTTCGCTTTTCAGTCGGCGCTGCCCGACATGTTCAGGTCGCTCATCCTGTTTACGTTTGTGCATGAGCAGACGGCGGGCCTGGCGTTTCCGCCGCCGTGCCTGAATCCGGTTATGATATTCCACGGCAGCATGCATTTCATGAACATCAACCAGTATTATATCCCCATAATAGTATTTGTGTCGGTTATTGTATTCGCGCTGCCCCGGTATTTCCGTAAAAAGGCGGATAAGGACGAGGGCGCCTTACTGGCGGCTGTTCTTTTATTCGGCATACTCACGTTTAACCAGGTCAGGCTGAGGACGGACCCCGCGCACCTCCTGACCGTGATTTATCCGTCCGTAATCATGGGCGCGTATCTTGCCGTCACTTTATGGCCTGCTTCGGGGCGATCGCGGGCAAATCTTATTTTCCGACGCGGGGCCTGCGCCTTTCTCGTGTTTATGTTTGCTCTGCTTATGATCAAAAATTGCGACAAGTACATCAAGAACGTGTACAGGAAGCCGCTTAAGGGGAAAACGGTGCTGACTAAGTTCGAAAGGGGCGATGTGTACATACCCGTTGATGAGGTAACCGGCGTGAAAGACGTTGTTTCGTATATCTTCGGCAGGAGCGCGCCCGGGGAGAGGATGTTCGTCGGCAACGTGAACAATAGCGTCGACGCGTTCGGGGGGAATATACTTTTGTATACCCTGTGCGAACGGCTTCCGTCGGCGAAATACTATGAGCTGCTGCCCGGCCTGATTACGCGCAAATCCGTCCAGGAGGAGGTAGCCTCATCTCTCGCGCGGGAGGACACGCGTTTTGCCGTATTGCAGAATACGGGTGATTCTGGTACTATAAAGGGCGCGCTCGATGAGTATATATCGCGCCATTTCAGGCTGAAGGCCAAATTCGAGAGGTATTGGGTTTATGAAAAAAGTGGTATTCGTTGACCGGGACGGGGTTATTAATGAGGATCCCGCGGGTTGGACAGAACACAGCTATGTGACAAAGTGGGAGTATTTCCGGTTTCTTCCCGGTTCAATCGACGCGCTCAGGATGCTGAATGAGGCAGGGTATTCCATAGTGGTGATATCCAACCAGGGAGGCATAAGCAAGGGGTTTTACACAATCCCCGAACTTAACGAGGTAAACCGCCGGATGCTGGAGGAGGTTTTCGCGCAGGGCGCGCGGATAGAAAAAGTGTATTATTGCGTACATAAGACTGAGGACAACTGCGGCTGCAAAAAACCCAAGACAGGCCTTTTCAGGAAAGCGGAGGAAGAGCTCGGCGTGAAGGCGGCCGGCTCGTTTTTTATCGGAGACGGCCTGACAGACGTTGAAGCGGGCATAAACGCGGGGCTCAGGCCGATTCTTGTCATGAGCGGAAAAACCGGCATGGAGGATGCCGTTCGTTCGGGCCTGAAGCCGGAACATATCTGCCGCGACCTTAAGGCGGCTGTGGAATATATTCTGAAGGAGGAGAACATAGGGTGAAGATCCTAATAACGGGCGGGGCCGGCATGGTCGGCAGCCACGCCGCCCAATATTACGCCGACAGGGGAAATGACGTGATAGTGTTCGATAACCTGATGAGGTCCAGGCTGTTCGGCTACGCGAAGGAGAGCGTCGAATACAACTGGAATTATCTGTCCGGGTTTAAGAATATCACCAGGGTTCTGGGGGATGTGCGTTCCGCGGGGGACCTTGACAAAGTGTTTTCGGCCGGCATAAGCGCCGTTATACATACGGCCGGGCAGCCGGGCGTGGGATACTCTATCGATGACCCGGCCGAGGATTATACGATAAACGCGTTCGGGACATTCAACGTGCTTGAGCAGATAAGAAAAAAGTGCAGGGACGCGGTTTTCATATACTGCTCCACAAATAAGGTGTACGGGGAGCATGTCTGTAATGTCCCGCTTGAGGAGAAGGAGAAGCGGTATTGTTTCAGGGACATATCCGGTATCCCCGAAGACTTCGGCGTTGACCTGACCCCGCATACCCCGTACGGGGTGAGTAAATTTGTCGGGGATATATACGCGCAGGAATACGGCCGCACGTACGGCATAAGGTCCGGTATATTCAGGATGAGCTGTACTTACGGGACCAGGCAGTTCGGTTTCGAGGACCAGGGGTGGCTGGCGCACTTCATTATTTCCAATATCATGAATAAGCCCATAACGATTTACGGGGACGGCAAGCAGGTGCGCGACGTGCTTTATGTCGACGATCTTATAGCGGCCTTTGACCTGTTCATGAAGTCCGGCATAAGGACAGAGGTCTTTAACGTAGGCGGCGGCCCGGACAACACGCTGTCTCTTTTAGAATTCATCGGGATGATCGAAGCGCGCACGGGCAAGCGGATGGAAATGAAGTTTTCCGAATGGCGTCCGTCTGATCAGAAGGTATATGTTTCGGACATATCCAAAATAGGGGACATGCTCGGATGGGAGCCGTCTGTCCCGGCCGGGGCCGGCATAGACAGGCTGACAGCCTGGGTCAGGGATAATACGGAGTTTTTCGCATGAAGGCGCCTAAAAAGATACTTATAGCTTACGCTACTGCCGGAATCGGGCACAAGAAGGCGTCCCTGGCCATTAAGGAGGCGCTTGAAAACGGAGGCTGGGACGCGGAAGTGAAGACCATAGATGTCCTGGATTACACGCCGGCTTTTTTCCGCAGACACTATCCTTCGTTTTATCTCGTACTGATTAACCGGCTGATATGGCTGTGGTGGGTCCTGTACCGCGTATCTGACATGCGTTTTTTATTCCCCGTTATTTATCCGGTGAGGAAAATGCTTCATGTGATGAATTGCGCTCCCCTGATAAAATTTCTGCTTGAGTTCAAACCGGATGTCATATTGTCCACGCATTTCATGCTGCCGGACGTGTGCGATTATGCCGCAAAAAAGTTCGGATTCAAGACGCGCCTTATCAACGTGGTCACGGATTACAGGGCGCATTCGTTCTGGGTCTCGGAGGGCGCCGATGAATATTTCGTGGCGCACGAGGAGACCAAAAAAGACCTTACCCGTAAATGGGGCGTGCGCGCGGATTGCGTTAAAGTGACGGGCATACCCGTAGAGCCGAAGTTTTCAAAGCCGCATGACAGGGAGGCGGCACGGGCAAAAATAGGCGTCGGGAAAGGCGATCTCTCGTTGCTCCTCATGAGCGGCGGTTACGGCGTGGGGCCGATATTCGAGATGCTCGTCATGCTGAACAGCCTGCGCGCGGACCTGTCTCTCATAGTTGTCTGCGGACATAACGCCCCGTTATGGAAGAAGGTAGAAGATTTCAAAAAAAGAGCCGACTCCGGCATCAATATCATAAATTTCGGATACGTGGATAATATCGATGAGCTAATGGCGGCGTCCGATGTGTATGTCGGCAAGGCGGGCGGCATAAGCACCACAGAGGCCCTTGTGATGGGGCTGCCGCTTGTGCTTGTCAGCCCGATACCCGGGCAGGAGAGCGGCAACGCCGGGTTGTTGATCAAGAACGGGTCCGCCGTACTCCTTGATAATGTATCTGACATAAAGAAGACCGTATCGCGGTTTAAAACATCCGAGGGGTATTTGGCAGGACTGAGGGAGAATATAAAGAAAGTGGCCAGGCCGGAGTCGGCGAAACGCATAGCCGAATACGCGGCCAAACCCGGGGCCTGAAAAAAGGAGAAGGACTGACCTGATGAAGTTATCCGTACTGATACCCGCGCATAATGAAGCGGGCGCCCTTGAAGGCACTATAATTCAAGTCAACGACAGGCTTAACCGGGAAGGGATAGATCATGAGATACTGGTCGTTAATGATAACAGTACGGACGACACGGCTGAAGTCCTTAAGCGTCTTGCCGGGGAAGTGCCGTCTTTAAGGGTCGAGGAAAATACCCCGCCCTCGGGTTACGGCCTTGCGGTAAGACGCGGGCTTAACCGCGTTACCGGCGACGCGGTATGCGTGATGATGGCGGACATGTCCGATTCTCCCGATGACCTGGTCGCGTATTACGTGAAACTCGGGGAAGGCTATGATTGTGTTTTCGGTTCCAGGTTCATTAAAGGCGCCAGGCTGATAGATTATCCTCTGCATAAGCTTATTCTCAACCGCGCAGGAAATTATTTCATAAAACTGTTTCTCGGCATAAGCCACAATGACATAACCAACGCGTTCAAATGCTACAGAAAGGAAGTCATAGCCGGGATACAGCCCTTATTCTCGAACCATTTTAATCTTACGGTTGAAATGCCGCTTAAGGCTATCGTGCGCGGGTATTCGTTCGCGACCGTACCCGTAAAATGGACAAACAGGACGCATGGCGTTTCGAAATTCAGGATAAAGGAAATGGGGAGCAGGTACATGTTTATCATACTGTACGCTTTTCTGGAAAAGCACCTGTCACGAGGTGATTATCTGGCGCAAAGGATAAAATGAACAAGGAACTTACAGATATTATCCGCACGGTACGGCGATTTATCGAGCTGGAGTCGATGTCCGGCGTGCGCGAGCTGCGGCTGATTGAACCTCCGCCCGAGACGGGTGAGACTTTTTACAAACTGCGTAACGAGGTCCTGGCATGCGACAGGTGTGACCTCTGCAAAACCAGGAAGAACGTTGTTTTCGGTTCAGGCAGTCAGGCGGCTGACCTCATGTTTGTCGGAGAGGCCCCGGGCATGGACGAGGACCTGCAGGGCCTGCCTTTCGTGGGCAGGGCGGGATCTCTCCTGACCAGGATTATCGAGGCCATAGGGCTCAAAAGGAATAACGTGTACATCGCCAACATCCTGAAATGCCGCCCGCCCGGCAACAGGAATCCTTTGCCTACGGAAATTCTTTCCTGCGAGGGATATCTGCTCAGGCAGATAGATTTTATCAGGCCGAAGGTGATATGCGCCCTCGGCAAGTTTGCGGCGCAGACATTGCTGCGCTCGGAAGTGCCCATATCGAGGCTGAGGGGCAGCTTCCATGATTATCACGGCACGTTGCTTATGCCTACCTATCATCCGGCTTACCTTCTGAGAAATCCCGGGGATAAACGGCTTGTCTGGGAGGATATGAAGAAGGTAAGGAGCGCGCTGCGTAAGAAGAGATAATATGAGAATAACCCTTATTTTTCCGGGAATCACGATTGACGGATTTACCAGAAACCGTACAAGGCCCAAGACGGGATGGATACACCACGGGCTATGCAGTATAAGCGCCTCGCTTAAACAGGCCGGGCATGAAGTCAGCCTGATAGACTTAAGAGGGCTTTTCGGCTGGTATGAATTGCCCCATGCCTTAAGGAAGCTCAGGCCGGACGTTGTGGGAATAACCATGATGAGCCTTGATTTTAATCCGGCCCTGAAGTCGGCTGAGATCGTCAGGAAGACACTGCCTCACGCGAAGATTATCATGGGCGGCGCGCACCCCAGCCTCATGAGCGATGAGCTTACGGACAACTCTCATGTGGACTATATTTTCAGGGGGGAGGCGGAAGAGACGCTCCCTCTTGTGATCGAAGATTTAAGGAGCGGGAAGACAGACATGAGGGTCCTGGACGGCAGCCACCCTGACCTTGACGTGATACCGTTTCCCGACAGGTCGCTTTTTTCCGTACTCGAGGCCCCGATCGTGCCTTTCCTGAAAATGCCGTTTATAACCGCCATCGCCGGCAGGGGATGCGCTTATAACTGCAGTTTCTGCCAGCCGGCGGAGAAGAAGATATTCGGCCGCACAGTAAGGCGGATGTCTCCGGCTCGTTTTGTCGAGGAGCTGGACAGGACGAGGCGGGACATGGGCCTGAACAGCCTCATGATCCATGATGACTGCCTGCTGGAAGACAGAGAGTGGGTGCATGAGTTCCTGAGGCTTTATGAGGAAAAGAAATTCCGCGCCCCCTTTGTGTGCCAGGGCAGGGCTGACATCATCGCCGGGCATGCGGGACTTATAAAGGATATGCGGCGCTCGGGCCTTGAGATGATTTTGATCGGATTCGAAAGCGGCAGCCAGCGCGTGCTCAACTTTTTAAGAAAGGGTACCAGGGTAGAGGATAATTTCAAGGCGGCCGCCATTTGCCGGAAACTGGGCATACGGGTATGGGCCAATTTCATGCTCGGCATACCTACCGAGACAAAAGGCGAGGTGCTTGATACTGTGAGGATGATAAAGAAGATAAGGCCGTATGTCGCCAGCCCCGCGTTCTATACGCCGCATCCCGGAAGCGACCTTTTTGATTACTGCAGGGATAACGGCCTGTCCCTCGTAACGAAGCATGAGGATTACAGGCGCAATCCCGAGGGCGCCAAGATCCGCGGCGTGGATTATGATTTTCTCCGCGGCGTACTCGCCGAAACCGTGAGGCTGCCGTGGTCCGTCAGGATGAAGCGTAAAGTGGACAGACTGAAACTCGGGCATTTCAACAAGGATCTGATAAAGAGTTATGAACCGCGATAGATGTGATATAGTCATACCCGTATGGAACAATCTCGAGATTACGCGGGATTGCGTTGACAGTATAATAAAGAACACACTATACCCCTGCAGGCTGGTTATTATCGATAATGCGAGCGAAAAACCGACAAGGGATTACCTGGAATCTCTGAAAAAGAGCGGGGGTATTGACGCCCGGGTGATTACCAACAAAGAGAACGCCGGTTTTGTGGGCGCCGTCAATCAGGGGATGCGGTTTTCGGATGCGCCCTATGTGTGCGTCATGAATAACGACACCGTCGTTACCGCGGGATGGCTCGGCGAGATGATAGACATCATGGGCGCGCACGAGGCAATCGGGCTTATTAACCCGTCCAGCAACACATCCTGCCAGTTACCGGGCAAGCTTGATGTAGACTCATACGCGCTGACTTTACAAAACATGAAAGGCGGTTTCCAGGAGCTCTATACATGCAGGGCGTTTGCAATGGTGGTAAAAAGGGCGGTGATAGAAAAGATCGGGTACCTCGATGACGATTACGGAATGGGATATTATGACGACACCGATTACTCTAAACGCGCCCAGGCGGCCGGCTATCTTACGGTAAGGGCCAAGGCCTCATATGTCTGGCACAGGGAAAGCCAGTCATTCTCGAAGATAAAGGAAAAAGGGCGCATCTTCACGGAAAATGAGAAAAAATTCAACGCCAGATGGGGCAGGCTTCTCAGGATAGGATATGTGGTCCCGCGCGCCGGTACCGCCGGGGAGGAAGAAAGGATAGCCGCCAATATCAACGCCATCGCGAAATCCGGGCACCAGGTATGGGTCTTTTCCGTAAAATCCGTTAAAGAGAGGCTTAAGTTGATCGACCATGAGAGCATACGGTTTTATCTTTATCCGTCTCTGTTTTTCAGGCTGGTCGCGCTTTATAAGATACTGAAGAGGCGCAGAAAAAAAAGACTGGATCTTATACTTACCAACGACGCCCCGGCATTGAATCTCTTCGGCGTCTTCGGGAATGCGGCCGGGAGCGGGATTATTGAAGACCGCGATTACGGCGTAATCGAGAAAGAGATCAAACGGCTCTCCTTCGGGCAGGAAGCGGTTTTCTGAAAAGCGCATTATGGAAAGTAACGATATTATCGTGAAAAATTTCGCTGAAATAGCCGTCAACCGCCCTTTAGACCGCACATTCCACTATTCTGTTCCGGATTGCCTCAAAGACAGTATAGCGGTTGGAAAGCGGGTCTGGGTTGACTTCGGCCATAAACGCGAGGTGGGGTATGTGGTCGGATTCGCCTCATCCGCGGACGTGGAGACTGTCAAGCCCGTGGAAAGCGTTATAGATGAGGAGCCGGTTTTTTCGGAGCAGATGCTCCGTGTGTGCAGGTGGATGAGCGGCACATACATGTCTTCTCTCGGAGAGGCCATAGCCGCCACGATACCCGGTGCCATCAAGAAAGGCAATGTGCGCGTCAAACCGCGCGCCGGGACGATTGAGGAAAATGATGCCCCGCCGCCTTCGGCGCCGCACGCGCTGACAAAAGAGCAGAGCGACGCACTTTCAGACATCGCGGATAAAGTCGAGAGCTCAAGCTACAGGCCGTTTCTCCTGCACGGCATCACGGCCAGCGGTAAGACAGAAGTTTACATGCAGGCTATCGAGAGGGTTATGGCTAAAGGGAAGACCAGCATAGTCCTTGTGCCTGAGATCTCACTCACGCCGCAGACGCTCGAGCGTTTCATATCGCGTTTCGGCGACCTTGTAGCCGTGGTGCATTCAGGGCTGGTCGGTTCCATGAGATATACTGAGTGGGAGAGGATAAGAAGCGGCCGGGCGAGGATAGTCGTGGGGGCGCGTTCGGCTATTTTCAGCCCCGTAAAAAATCTGGGACTCATTATCGTGGATGAGGAGCACGAGACAAGTTATAAACAGGATGATGTGCCGCGTTATCATGCCAGGGACGTCGCGCTTATGCGCGCGGAACTTTCGAATTGCCCGGTTATAATGGGCACTGCCACACCCTCGCTTGAGAGTTTTTACCTGGCAAAAAAAGGCGTGTATGAGCTGGTGCGCCTTACGAAAAGAATCGAGGACAGGCAGCTGCCGAGGGTGAAAGTGGTGGACATGCGCATGGAGCTCGAAACGAGAAAGAAGCTCGTGATGTTTTCCCGTATCCTCGTAAATGAGCTTGAGAATACCCTGAAAAACGGCAAACAGGCCATAATATTCCTGAACAGGAGGGGGTTCGCGACATACGTTAGCTGCAAGAAATGCGGATATGTCGTGAAGTGCAGAAGGTGCGACGCGATTATGGTCCAGGCACGGAGCAGGCCGTGACGGCCCCCCGACCGCTCCTCATTCCAGATGCCCTGCACCCCGTTCTT
>JBDRBZ010000001.1:0-3406 GCA_043822175.1 Candidatus Omnitrophota bacterium | reverse complement strand
TGACAGCGGCGATGCCAAACCCGATCACATATTTATTAACCTTCGCTTTAAATGGGACAACAGGCACCGGGACCTCTGGCTTAACGATTTGCTCTTCCGGCGCGACAGGCGCCTTCTCAATGGTTACGCCCTTCATGGCTTCTTCTGCCTGCTGTACTCCGCGGGTTACATTTAATCCAAGTTCGCTTATTTCCGTATTTACCCCTTGGAACTCAGGAAGACTCCCGGCCGCGGATCCAAGCCCGGATAATTCCCTGCCCAAGGTATCTAACACCTTTATCCCGGTCTTAAGATAGGCAATGGCGCTCTGTGTACGTCTATACTCGCTTACGCTGATTTCAGTCCTGCCTTTAATGGCTTCGATCGCCGCGTTCAGGCCTTTAAGCCCCTCTGACATCGGCAGCTGTATCTCACCGTATCTGGAAGCAATCATCGCCACCTGATTCCTTATATAATTCAATGTCACGGCCTCTTTCACATCACTGTACCTTAGATCAAATGCCCTGCCCCTGAGTACCGGCGCCTCAACGATGTTCCCGTCGGCGCCCACGACTTCCTCTCCGGTTGCGGCATCAATAGCCGGTCTGGTCCAATCGCGCGCGTAAGCTTTTTTGACATAAGCGGCCAGCCGAGGAGCGAGCCTGGCCGGATTCGCGCGATCCGCGTCCGTCAGTTGAGTCCTGTATTCCCGCGTAAGATGGGAAAATTGAGCGTTGTTTATAGAAGGATTTTTCTTAAGAAAACTGAAATAAGCATTCCGTTCGCCGGCTGTGACATTTGCGCTGAAGAGGTATTCTAAAACCTTGCTCACCACGAATACCTCTTCCCCGAACATTTCTTCGTCTGAAATAGCCTCCCTGGCCCTGTGTTTCTTGAGGATCTCATGCATCTTCTCATGATATACCGAAAGGGCGACCGCCATCTGACTGCCGATCATTGCGGATCCGTTTATCGAGCCATCTTCGCCGAAAAGCGCCGCCCTGTCGCCTAAAGCGCTTATGTCTATCTGTATACCATCCGACTCAAATGCCGCCAATTCACGCATGTTCTTAAACACCGTGACATTACCCGAACTTATTCCCGGGGCAATTCCCTCAAACGGCCCGGACAATATCCTGTTTGCGCGGGCAATCCCTTTGGCCAGATTTTCGGCCTGCGCCGCCCTGACCCCCTCGTCCTCGCCCGGCGCGCTCAAGTCAACCCGCTCGGGCGCCGCCTGCACCTTCCTGAGTTTCACGAACTCGCGCATGCCGGGCCCGGGTCCGCGGCGGGTGGCCGCGCCCACTATCCTGCCGCCGTCCACCTCTTCTTTTTTCTTCCTCAATGCCACGAACAAAGTACCCACAAGCGCCGCAAATGACATCACAAAGTTCAGGATTGTCTTCCACGCGGGTATCGTATAAACCAGATTGTCAAGGATCGCCTTGATCTGTTCGGGCGTAGTCACAATCTGCCGGATAAGGCGCTCTTCTTCGGTTGCGGTAGCAGCTTCAATAGCGTGGCGCGCCCTCCGTGAAGTCAGCTCATGCGGTATGGCATTGCCCTTCATGCCTGTCAGGCTGGCCCGGTATTCCCCTATCCTTGTCGTTCTGTTCACGGCGCTGCCCAGGTTATAATACGCAAACCAATCGTTTTCATGCGCGGTCAAATTCATATCCCTTATAGGCTCTCTGGCCGGCGGCCGGCGCGTCGCGCCGCGATAGTACCTGTAATGTATAAGGCCGAGGATTGTCGCGACCCCGTCATTGGTACGGACAAGCTCTGCGCGCTCGTCGGCATTAAGGCCTCTGATCCCCTCCCATGTCATACCCGCGGCATAAGCCAGCATCCTCCTGTACATGGCATTCTGTCCGGCAACATTTATCATTGTCGCTACAGTATCCCGTTCCATCGAGCCTATTCCGACGGCCCTGTTCACGCCCGTATCCCGTGAAAACCCGTCGCTTTCGTGTATTAAGGCAAGCAGCATTTCCACGGCCGCGTCTTCCTGCGCGTCTTCGTCATATTCCGCTCCTAACAAAAGACGTGCTGTAGCGCGGCATATGCGGTAAGCTTCCTCGCCCGCGTCTTCCATCGCGCTTATATAGCCCGGCCTCAGTGTATTGTCTATCTGCGCCGTGAGTTGATCCCGTTGCCGGCCTAACGCCTCGATCTGCTGGTCAAGTTCGGCTATCCTCTCACGGTTCGCGCGTCTGGCTCTGGTAAGACTGCCCCTCTCATTTACGAGCCTTCCCATAGCCGCATCCACTCTCCCCCGTTCCTGCAAGGTTTCCACTAAAGCGTTTTTCGCGGTAAGCACAACACCGGTACTGACGGCCTCGCCCCGCGCCATCATAAACCGGATCACCCTCGCCACTTCGGGATCGTGCCTGCCTGTTGCGGCATATTCGCGAAGCCGGCGCCTTATCACATCGTCGGCTAAAGTAACGGCCGCGTTGGTGTCAGTGTTGATTACAGTCGTCTCATACCCGTCAGCTGTTTCCCTGACCGTTAAGCGTAAAGGCGCTCCATCATGCTTAAATTCTGTCCGGAAAGTCCGCGCCCTCTGCCACTGACTGTGCTCCGATACAAAACCGAGAAAATCTTTTACCTCATCTATATGTTCACCGTGAGCCAGATAACCGTTGATAAAGCCCTCTGCTTCTTCCCCGGTCAATTCAACCCCCTCAGGCAGCTCTATTACATAACCGGGATCCTGCGCGCTCTCACGAACAATCATGCGTATTCTCTGATCGCCCCGCGTACAATCTATCTCCACGAAACGGCCCTCTTCCCAGGCGCTCATCTCTATGGCCTTTTGCAGCTCTCCGAGCGGCGGGCCTGTGTATTCAGGCAGGCTGTCCCTTAAAAATTCCCTCTTAAGCTGGTCGTCTGTAAGGTCTGATCCCGAAGGGATACTGAAGGTATATCCGCCTTCACGCCTTGGGATAACAATCATGCGCACGCCCGGAACCTCGGTCGTTGTATTCAGCAGCACTATCGCGTTGGTATTCCTCCACAAATAATCCGTGGTCTTAGACTTGTCAAAATCCCCCCTGCCGAGCCCGAGCACCGCAAGCATAACGACAATAGACATGAAACCTGAAACGTAAGCAAAAACCCCTTCGTGATAAAATGATTTAAAGAGCCTCTTAAAGACAAAATTTGCTACCGCATACGTGCCGAAAATAAGTATAAGCCCCTGAATAAGGTTTTCCGGTCTGAGGAGAAAAGGCAGGATCCCGGACAATACAGCTACGCCGCACAACGCCTCGATAAGCACGCTTCCTTCTTCACCGCCTTTACCGCGCTTTGGCCTGCGCGTCGGCGCACGCGGCGCGGACGGCCTCGCTCTTTCCTCGACCGGCTTTGTCACACCGGGCTCTTTCGTGGCAGCCGGCGCGGCCGGTCCGATCTCAGGCCCGGC